>NZ_JAYSJZ010000086.1:0-14614 GCF_043726815.1 Lacisediminihabitans sp. | reverse complement strand
GGCGCACGACCTCATCGCCACCTCCGCCAGATACCTCGGCCACGCCGCCGTCACGCTGGTCAACCTCTTCGATCTCGACCTCATCGTGCTTGGCGGTCCGAGCTTCGCCGCCGCGGGATCGATCTACCTGTCGGCGATCCAGGCGCAACTCGACCGGTCCAGCTTCGTTCGAAACGTGCACCCGGTGAGCGTGATCCTGTCCGCGAGCGGGGCGGACGCCGCCGCCGTCGGCGGAGCCGTGCTGGTGCTGCGGAGCGAGCTCACCCCGCTCGATCGGCGGCGCCCGAACGGCCAGTCGCTCAGCTACACCTTCCAGTAGCCCGGCCTTCCACTAACCCCGTCCGGGCCAGTGCGGGCAACCCGGGCCAGCACGCCGGCCCCGTTTGTCCGCAATGGCCCGAGTTGCAGCGGCACGGCCGCGGCGCAGCCGGTAGCCGTCAGGCGGCGGGAGCCGCCACCGACCCGCGCGAGACGAAGCGCGGCGCAGGCGCCGCGATTGTCGACGCGGGCGCACCCGCCAGAAGATCAAGTATCGCCCCCGCCGCGAGCTCGCCGAGCGCGTGCACGTCGGTATTCATCGCCGACAGCGGCGGCACCGCGAGCCGGCAGAGGGTCGAGTCATCCCAGGCCAGAATCGAGAGTGCACCCGGCACCACGACGCCCAGCTCGTAGGCGACGCCGAGGCCGGCCACGGCCATGGTGTCGTTGTCGTAGATGATGCAGGTCGGGGGCAGCGGGGCCGACAGGAGCGACCGCGTGGCCACCTCCCCACCCTCCTCGGTGTAGTCGCCCACCGCCGTCGAGCCGACGATCCCCGCCGCGGCGGTCGCCGACTCGAAGGCGAGCGTCCGCTGCCTCGTGTGGAAGAGGCCGGGCGGACCAGACACGCGTCCGATGCGGGTGTGGCCGAGCCCCACCAGCCGGGCGACGGCCTCAGACATCGCCGCGTAGTTGTCGACCCTGATCGCCGAGATCCCCGGAGGCAGCTCCGGCTCGCCGAGCACGAGGGTGGGGATGCCGAGGTCGTGCAGGAAGTTGGGACGCACATCGTTCTCTACGAGGTCGCCCAGCACGACGGCGGACACCTGTCCGGACGACGCCCAGCGCTCGTAGCTCTCCAGCTCCCGCTCGAGGGTGGGCACCACCTGAAGCAGAACCGACCCGTTGTGCGGCGCGAGCCGGTCATCCATCCCGGCGATGAATTCGGCGTAGAACGGCTCGATCCCGAGCATGCGCGGCGAGCGGCGGATGATGATTCCGACGGACGTGGCGGCGGCGGTCGCCGCGTGGCGGGGTTCAGGTGGCACTGATGCAGTATCGCGCACTCCGAGCCCGGCGGCTCGCGACGCGCTCCCGCCGCGGGGTCGCGACGGCGCGCTCAGGCCTCGCGGGTGTCCGGTTTCGGCTGGTTGAGCCTGGCCCGTTCCTCGGCCTCGATCTCGGCGTAGACCTTGCGCTCCGTGCGGTCGGCGCGGAAGATCGACCGCATCACGAGCCAGAAGATGAGGCCCACGAGAATGGTTGGCGTCACGGAGAAGAGCGCGCCCCACCAGAAGTTCTCGATCACCAGTCCAGAATACGTCCTCCCGCTGGGAGAGGACTATCCGTGCTGCAGCACCCCGATGATGCCGGAGATCACGTAGTAGAGCCCGAACCCGGCCACGAGCACCCAGAGGGCCACCCGCGTGGCCGACAGCTTCTTCGGGTCTTTGTCCTTGGGATCCTGCGGTGGCATGGTCATGGTCGCCTACTTCACGAGGGGGAAGAGGATGGTCTCGCGAATGCCGAGCCCGGTGAGTGCCATCAGGAGCCGGTCGATGCCCATGCCCATCCCGCCGCTCGGCGGCATCCCGTATTCGAGCGCGCGCAGGAACTCCTCGTCGAGGCGCATGGCCTCGAGGTCCCCGGCAGCGGCGAGCTTGGCCTGCTCCACGAAGCGCTCACGCTGCACGACGGGGTCGACGAGCTCGGAGTAGCCCGTGGCGAGTTCGAATCCGCGCACGTAGAGATCCCACTTCTCCACGAGGCCGGGCTTGGAGCGATGGGCGCGCACGAGAGGCGACGTGTCGACCGGGAAGTCCATCACGAAGGTGGGCCGCTCGAGGGTGGGCTTAACGAAGTGCTCCCACAGCTCCTCCACGAGCTTGCCGTGGGTGGGTTGCTGCACCTCCACCGCCACGGTCTGCGCCAGCGCGAGAAGCTCGTCGAGCGTCGTCTCGGCGGTCACCTGCCAGCCGGACGCGGCATTCAGCGAGTCGTACATGCTGATGCGGTCCCACTCGCCGCCGAAGTCGTAGCGCGTGCCGTCCGCCCAGGTCACCACGTGGCTGCCCTCGGCATCGAACGCGGCGTTCTGGATCATCTCCTGCGTGAGGTCCGCCATCTGGTTGTAGTCGCCGTAGGCCTGGTAGGCCTCGAGCATGGCGAACTCCGGGGAGTGCGTGGAGTCGGCACCCTCGTTGCGGAAGTTGCGGTTGATCTCGAAGACGCGCTCGATTCCGCCCACCACCGCGCGCTTGAGGAAGAGTTCCGGCGCGATCCGCAGGAACAGCTCGGTGTCGAAGGCGTTGCTGTGGGTGATGAAAGGACGGGCGGATGCTCCACCGTGCATGGTCTGCAGCATCGGCGTCTCGACCTCGATGTAGCCGTGGTGGTCGAAGGTCGCACGCAGCGACGCGACCGCGCGGGAGCGGCTGCGCACCATCTGCCGCGCTCCCTCGCGCGCGATGAGGTCGAGGTAGCGGCTGCGCACCCGCGTCTCTTCGCTCAGCTCGGCGTGCAGGTTCGGCAGCGGACGCACCGCCTTCGACGCCACCTTCCACTCCTTCACGAGCACGCTCAGCTCGCCGCGGCGGCTCGAGATGACCTCGCCGGACACGAAGACGTGGTCGCCGAGGTCTACGAGATCCTTCCAGCCGTCGAGCGACTCCTGCCCCACCTCGGCCAGCGACACCATGGCCTGGATGCGGGCGCCGTCGCCGGACTGCAGCGAGGCGAAGCAGAGCTTGCCGGTGTTGCGGAGGTGCACGACGCGGCCGGCCACGCCGACCGTCTCGCCGGTGGTGGCATCCGTCTCGAGGTTCGGGTATTTCGCCCGCACGGCCGGAATGGTCGTGGTGATCGGCAGCGAGACCGGGTAGGCCTCGGCGCCGGATTCGATCAGCCGCGCGCGCTTGGCGAGCCGCACCTGGGTCTGCTCGGACAGTTCCTCGTCCGTCGGTTCGGCTGCTGGCTCGTGCACGGCGGTCGTCTCACTCATTCGTTGCTCCAGGGGATTGTGACTCGCCCCAAGTTTACGGTGGCCGGGAGGCAGCTCAGGAGCGCGTGCCCCTGAGGTAGATCGTCGCGTTGTCGATGAGCCGCGTCGAGCCGACCCGCGCCGCCACGAGCACGATCGCCTTGCCGTGGTGGTCGTCGTCCACGGGCAGGAAGGTGTCCGGGTGCACGATCGTGAGGTAGTCGAGCTGCACGAGGGACTCCCCCATCAGCACCGACTGGGCGGCCGCGAGCACCGCGTCGATGCCGCGATCCGCCGAGGACTCCGCCGCCTCGAGCGCGATGGACAGTCCGCGCGCCGCACGCAGTTCCCGGGCGTCCAGGAAGCGGTTGCGGCTCGAGAGGGCGAGGCCGCCCGAATCGCGCACGGTGGACACGACCTCGACTCGCACCGGCACGTTGAGATCGCGCACCATGCGGCCGACGAGGAACACCTGCTGGGCATCCTTCTGGCCGAAGAGAACGAAGTCCGGCTGCACGATGTTGAGGAGTTTGGAGACCACCGTCAGCACGCCGTCGAAGTGGCCCATTCTGGAACGACCCTCGTAGAGCGAACCGACGGCACCGGCCGTGACCCGCGTCTCGGTCGGCCCAGACGGATACATCTCCAGCGCCGTCGGCGCGAAGACGAAGTCCACACCCAGGCGGTCGACCTTGGCCAGGTCGTCGGCGAGGGTGCGCGGGTATTTGTCGAGATCCTCGGTCGGACCGAACTGAAGGGGGTTGACGAAGATCGAGACCACGACGGTGTCCGCGATCTCGCCCGCCCGCTCGATCAGGGCCAGGTGGCCGTCGTGGAGAGCGCCCATCGTGGGGACCAGGGCGACCCGCCGGCCCGCCGCGCGCTCGTCGGCGAGCAGGGAGCGCAGTTCGGTGATGGTCTCGGCAACGGCGGTGGGCACCCCTCGATGCTAGTGCTCCGCACCGGGGGAGCCTCGCCGGTGACTACGGGCGCTGCGCCCGGCGAAGGGCGATCTCCACCGACGAGCGCACGAGGGGCGCGAGCATCTCCCCCGGCTCCTCGACCCCGATTCCGGCCAGCAGCGCCGTCGCCTGGTCGACGATCGCGCTCGAAAAGCTCGTGGCCGTGGCGATCGCCTCCGCGTAGGCCGGCCGGTCCTTCTCGGCCACGACTATCGGTTCGCCGCCCATCTCCACCACGAGCGCCTGACCGATCGGCTGCACCGGGGCCGGCGCGGTCACGGCGAAATAGCTGCCGAACAGCTGGGTCAGGTCGATGCTCGTGCCGGTGAAGGACATGGCCGGATGGATGGCGAGCGGTATCGCCCCGGCGGCGGTGGCCGCCGCGAGCACCTCCGTGCCGAATTCGGCCGCGGTGTGCACCACCAGTTGGCCCGGCTGCCACGCCCCGGTCGCGGCCAGGCCGGTGACGAGCGCCAGCAGTTCGCTGGCCGGCACGGCCAGGATCACCAGTTCGCTCCGCTCGATGAGGTCCGGCACCTCGAGGATCGGGGCTCCCGGCAGCATCACCTCGGCGCGCTCGCGGCTCGCCTCCGAGATCGCGGAGATGCCCACGATCGCGTGCCCGGCCCCGGCGAGGGCCGCGCCGAGCACCGGCCCGACGCGCCCCGCGCCGATGATCCCCACGCCAAGGCGACCCGTGCGGTGCCGCGGGTTCGCGTCCGGCGCCCCGCCGACGAACGAGTCGCTCATGCCTCTGCCTCGCCCGAGCGCCAGCGATGCGAGGTGTCGCTCTGACCGGCCAGCACGGCGAGCTGGGCCACGTCACCGAAGAACCCGACGGCGGCATCCTTGTCGATCGCCTCGAGAGTGGCCCGGATGGGTCCGGCCACGGTGTGCAGGTGCACGTCGGCGAGGCCCAGCGCGCGCAGCACCGGGCCCTGGCTCAGCGCCACGCTCTGCAGGCGTGGCTGGGGCACGATGATGATCCGACGCCAGATCGCCCCCTTGCGCAGCACGAGTGAGCCGCCCGCGATCAGGAAGCCGTTGCGCCGCCAGGAGAGCGGAAGCAGCCACGCGGCGCGGCGCGGCGAGGTGGTGAAGGCGTCGTTGCCCCGGGAGACGAGCCCCTTCTCGATCACGGCCACGGCCGCCTCGCCGACGAGGTCGGGAAGCATCAGTTCGAGCACGCGCCGGGCGTCGTCTAGGTTGCCCACCGGCAGGATCGTCGTGTTGGCCTGGTTGGCGGCCCCTCGGCTTGACGAGTGGCTCGCCCGGTTCACCCGGATCTGCCACCAGCCGGCCGGCCGCCAGAGCACGGACTGGCTCACCTCCACCGAGTGGATGCGTCCGGGCGGCAGGGTCTCGTTGCTCGTGGAGAGGAGGCCGAAGCCGATCCGCACCCCGTCGGGCGTGCCGGCGATGGAGTAGCGCAGCGACCGGGTGAACCGGCGCACGTAGTACCCGCCGAAGCCGATGAGGCTCGGCAGCGCGAAGAAGAGGGCGTAATACTGGCCGGTGCTGGTGATCCAGATGGTGCCGGCCACCACGATGGCGATGGCGAAGAGGGTCGCCTCGCTTAGCAGGATGGAGCCGATCAGCCGCCCGAGGTGCAGGTTCACAACCGACTCCGGCGGGGCGGCGTCCGGGTCGAGCTCGGGGGCGAGGAACTCGCCGAGCCTCCGGTCGAGCAGGTTGTCCGCCGAGGCGACACCGGACAACGGCCGGGCCGCGGTGCGCGTGCCGGAGGCGAGGCGCAGGATCTCCCGGCGCAGGTCATCCGCCGCCGCCGACCCCAGATAGGCCAGGTGCACGTTGGCGTCGTGGCCGGCCTGGCTGATCTCCATCTTCGCGGCGCCGAAGAGGCGAGCGAAGAACGGGCGAACGATGTTGATTCCCTGGATGCGGTCGAGCCGAGCCTTGCGGTTCGTGCGGAACAGGATGCCGGACCGCACCTCGACGACCTCGTTGGTGATGCGGAAGCTGTGCATGCGCCAGGACACATAGAACACCGTGATCAGCACGAGCAGCACCCCGACGATCACGAGCAGGGCCTGCACGATGATGCCGTGGCTGAGAATGTAGTCGACCGGGTCGCCCTCCTCGTCGAACCGCGGCAGGAAGAGCCCGACGAACCGCTCGCGCAGGTTGGAGACGACCACACCGAGGATGGCGATGAGCGCGATGCCGCCCCGCAGCAGCGGGGAGGCCGGGTGCAGCCGATGCCACTGCCCGTCGGTGAGGCGAGCAACAGTCTCCGGCACCTCCCGCACGGCGCCCGCGTGGTCGGTGTCGCTCACAGCCCGGCCCGGCGGCTTTCCGCGAGCAACACGAGGTGGTCCCGGAGCTCGTCGGCCTCGGCCTCGGGGAGTCCGGGGATCGTCACCCCGGCCGCCGCGGCGGCCGTGACGAACTTGAGCTCGCTGAGTCCGAGGCCGCGCGCGATCGGGCCGCGATTGATGTCGACGAGCTGCATCCGGCCGTACGGCACGGCCACGAAACGCTGCCACATGATGCCGCGCCGGAACAGCAGGTCGTCGTCCCGAAGCTGGTAGCCGATGGCCCGAACGCGCCGCGGTGTGAAGGCGAGGTTGATGAGGGCGACCAGCGCGATGGCCCAGAGTCCGATCGCGAGCCAGCCGATGCCGAGGTACCACATGCCGATGCCGACGGCCGAGACGGCGAGCAGGAACACCGCACCGCTCACGAGCTCCACGGCGATGAGCTTGGGCGAGACCCGGCGCCACTCACCGGTCTGCGGAAGTTCGATTCGGTTCACGTGCGCTCCTCCGCTGGGGCCCTACGGCCGAACCCTGACGGTCTTCTTGCCAGACTCGTCGTCGTCATCGTCGCTGGGCAGAATCGTGCACATGTGCTCCGCAATGAGCCCCGCCGCCAGCAGCAGTCCGGCACCGACAAGGGTGGCGATCGCTGGCCCAACAGAGCCTACCCCTGGCACCACCGACCGGGTGAGGAGGTACAACGCGATGCCGGCGCCGAGTCCGGTGAGCAGCGCCCCGCTCAGCGCGCAAGCCTTGGCCAGCATCAGCACGCGGGTCGCGTAGAACGGGTCGATGGGGGCCTTCGCCTTGCCCTTCGTGAGACGCCTGATCGGCACGGCGAGCCACACGACGATCGCGCCGATCAGCGCGAGAGCCACCGAGAGGGTGAGGGGAGGAAGGATGATCGGCCTCCCCGCCACGGCCAGCCCGGTCTCCGCGAAGCCCCCGCCGAGCGCGCCGATCACGGCCAGCAGCACGAGAGTCCCGATGCTGGTGCGTTTCATTTCCCCCGCCGATCCCGGTTCGTACTGGTCGTCGCCTGCTCGTTCAGTGGAGCCGCATCGAATGCCCACACCTCCGGCGACACCGCCGCCGCCAGTGCGTCCACTCTGCCATGCCCGGAAAGCTCCGCGTCGGGGTCTGCCTGCAGCCAAGGCACGAGCACGAACGGTCGCTGCCAGGCCCGGGGATGCGGCAGCGTCAGCCGCTCGTCGTCCCGGCGAAGGCCGTCGAAGGCCACTATGTCGAGGTCGAGGGTGCGGTCGCCCCAGCGCTCCTCGCGCACCCGACCGTGCTCCGCCTCGATCCGGTTGAGGGCGTCGAGCAGGTCGTCGGGGTGCAGCGCGCTGCGCACGAGCACGACGGCGTTGAGGTAGTTCGGCGACGACTCGTCCACGCCGTCCGGCTTGACCGCGTGCGATTCCACGATCCCCGATACCGCCGTCACGATCACTCCGTCGAGGGATCCGATCTCGCGCACCGCGTCTCGCAGGTTCGCCTCTCGGTCGCCGAGGTTGGATCCGAGTGCGATGACGGCCGGCAGCACGATGCGTTGACGCGTCACGCTCCCCCGCGTCCCCTCGTCACGGTCACCGAGACGTCGTCGAACGGGACGCTGATGGGCGCCTCCGGCTTGTGCACCGTCACGCTCACCAGCAGAACGAGCTCGTGCGCGAGCACGACATCCGCGACGCGCTCGGCGACGGTCTCGATGAGGTTCACCGGGTCGCTCGACACGGCGGCCGCAATCTGCTCGGCGAGCACGCCGTAGTGAACAGTCCGGGCGACATCGTCGGTCTCGGCCGCGGCCGCGAGGTCCAGCGAGAGACGCACGTCGATCACGAACTCCTGGCCGTTCTCCCGCTCGTGGTCGAGCACCCCGTGGTGGGCGAAGACCCGCAACCCGGTCAACGCGATGGTGTCTGCGTAGTTCACGGCTGCATCTCCTCCCACACGTCGAGGGCGGCCTTGGTCGCTGCAACGTTGTGCACACGCACGCCCCAGACCCCGGCCTGGGCCGCGAGCGCGCTCACGGTCGCGGTCGCGGTGTCTCGCTCGGTCGGCGGGGCGTCGTTCTCCAGCAGCTTCGCGAGGAACCTCTTGCGCGACGCTCCGATCAGCACGGGGTAGCCGATCGTGTTGAGCGCCGGAAGGTTGGCCAGCAACTGCCAGTTCTGTTCGCCCGTCTTCGCGAAGCCGATGCCCGGGTCGAGGATGATGCGGTCGGGGCGTACCCCGTTGACGATGAGTTCCGCCACCCGGAGCTTCAGCTCGTTGCGCACGTCGCGCAGCACGTTCGTGTAGACGGCGTTGTCCTGCATCGTGGAGCTGTGGCCTCGCCAGTGCATGGCCACGAAGTGCAGTCCGGTCTCGGCGGCGACGCGGGGCATCCCCTCGTCCGCGAGCCCTCCTGACACGTCGTTGATCATCACGACACCGAGTTCCGCGGCCGCGACGGCGGTGGAGGCGTTCATCGTGTCGACGCTCACCGGGATGCCGCGGTCCACGAGCTCCCGGATCACCGGCAGCACGCGCCGCTGCTCCTCGTCCACGGGGAGCCTCTCTGCGCCCGGGCGGGTGGACTCGCCTCCCACGTCGATCAGCTGGGCGCCGGCCAGGGCGAGCCCCATGGCGTGTTCCACCGCGGTGTCGACCTGTTCGTACCGGCCCCCGTCGCTGAACGAGTCCGGCGTCACGTTCACAATGCCCATGATCCGTGGCCGCGAGAGACCGATCGGTCGGTACGGTCTCAACGAGACGAGCTCGCTACTCACGTTGCGCTCCAATCATGGCCATGATCTCCGCACGTTCGAGCGGTTCCTTGAGCATGCCACGGGTTGCCATCGTCACGGTGGAGCTCTTTGACTGGCGAACACCGCGGTCGGAGACGCAGCCGTGGGTCGCGGTCAGCACCACGAGCACTCCCCGGGGGTCGAGCCCGGTCTGCAGGGCGTCCGCGATCTCCTCGGTCAGGCGCTCCTGCAGCTGCGGCCGAGCGGCGAGGGTCTCCACGACGCGCGGAATGCGGCCGAGCCCGATGATCCTGGTGCGGGGCAGATACGCCACGTGCGCCACCCCAGAAAACGGCAGCAGGTGATGCTCGCAGATGGAGCGGAACTCGATGTCACGAAGCAGCACGAGTTCGCCCTGGTCGCCGCTCACCGCGGAGAACTCCTCGCTGTCCGCGAGGTGCACCTGCGGGTCGACACCGAGTCCGCCGAAGAACTCCCCGTAGGACTGCGCGACGCGCTGGGGGGTGGAACGAAGACCGGGCCGGCCGGGATCCTCGCCGATGGCGGCGAGGATCTCGAGCACGGCCGCTTCGATCCGGGCCGCGTCGATCGGCCCGGGTGTGGATGTGGTCACTGGTCCCCTTCGGGCGGTCGGACCCTGCTCAGGCTGTGGCGATGCCGGGACGTTTGCGCGGCGCGCGGGCCTTCTTGGGCGGCTCGGACGTGACGTCGCCGTCCACGACACCGGGGTCGATCGCGGCCTTCTGCGGCACGAGCACCGGCGGCTGGTTCGAGACCGGGCGCTTGTCGCTGGAGAGCCACTGCGGGCGCTCCGGCATCTTCTTCACGTCCTTGAAGATCTCGGCCAGCTCGTTGTGGTCGAGCGTCTCCTTCTCCAGGAGCGCGGTCGCGAGCCTGTCCAGGATGTCCCGGTTCTCGTTCAGCACCTCCCAGGCCTCGTCGTGGGCCTTCTCGATCAGGGCACGCACCTCGGCGTCCACCTGCTCGGAGAGACGCTCGGAGTAGTCGCGCTGGCTGCCCATGTCGCGGCCGAGGAACATCTCACCCGATCCGGAACCGAGCTTGACCGACCCGATGCTGGCGCTCATGCCGAACTCGGTGACCATCTTGCGGGCCGTGGACGTGGCCTTCTCGATGTCGTTGGACGCCCCGGTCGTCGGGTCGTGGAAGACGACCTCTTCGGCCACCCGGCCGCCCATGGCGTAGGCGAGCTGGTCGAGCAGTTCGTTGCGGCTCACCGAGTAGCGGTCCTCGAGCGGGAGAACCATCGTGTAGCCGAGGGCGCGACCGCGCGGCAGGATCGTGACCTTGGTCACGGGGTCGGTGTTGCGCATCGCCGTCGCGACGAGCGCGTGGCCGCCCTCGTGGTAGGCCGTGATGAGCTTCTCGTGATCGCGCATCACCCGGGTGCGGCGCTGCGGTCCGGCCATCACTCGGTCGATCGCCTCGTCGAGAGCGCGGTTGTCGATCAGCTGCGCGTTCGAGCGCGCGGTGAGCAGCGCCGCCTCGTTGAGCACGTTGGCCAGGTCGGCGCCGGTGAACCCCGGCGTCTTGCGGGCGACGACCTCGAGGTCGACCCCGGCGGCGAGCGGCTTGCCCTTGCCGTGCACCTCGAGGATCTGCTTGCGGCCGAGCAGGTCGGGCGCGTCCACGCCGATCTGGCGGTCGAAGCGGCCCGGGCGCAGCAGGGCGGGGTCGAGGATGTCCGGACGGTTAGTCGCGGCGATGAGGATGACGTTGGTCTTCACGTCGAAGCCGTCCATCTCCACCAGGAGCTGGTTGAGGGTCTGCTCGCGCTCGTCGTGCCCGCCGCCCATGCCAGAGCCGCGGTGGCGGCCGACGGCGTCGATCTCATCGACGAAGATGATGGCCGGGGAGTTCTCCTTGGCCTGGGCGAAGAGGTCGCGCACACGGCTCGCGCCGACGCCCACGAACATCTCCACGAAGTCCGATCCGGAGATCGAGTAGAAGGGCACGTTCGCCTCGCCGGCGACGGCCCGGGCGAGCAGTGTCTTGCCGGTTCCTGGAGGGCCGTACAGCAGCACGCCCTTCGGGATTCGGGCGCCGACGGCCTGGAACTTGGCCGGCTCCTTGAGGAAGTCCTTGATCTCTTCGAGCTCTTCGATCGCCTCGTCGGCCCCCGCGACATCCGCGAACGTGACCTTGGGGCTCTCCTTGGAGACGAGCTTGGCCTTGGACTTGCCGAACTGCATGACCTTGGATCCGCCGCCCTGCATGCTGGAGAGCAGGAACCAGAAGATGAGGCCGATGATCACGAACGGGATCACGAGGCCGAGCAGGGAGGTGAGGAAGTTGCCCTTGTCGACCTGGTCGTCGAAGGTCTTGGGGTTCGCTGCGGTGATCGCGTTGACGATCTCCGCGCCGCGCGGAGCGGCGTAGTAGAACTGCACCTGCTTGCCATCGGTGCCCGCGTCGGTGAGCACGAGGTCCACTCGCTGCTCGGCATCGACGATCTTCGCGGAGGCGACCTTGTCGGACTTGAGCAGCTCGAGCCCCTGCTTGGTCGTGATCTCCTTGAACCCCGAACCGCTGAGGAGGCTGAATCCCACGGAAACGACGATGACGGCCAGCAGGATATAGATCAGCGGGCCGCGAAGAAAGCGCTTGTAGTCCATAGTGTTCCGGGCTCGGGCCCGTCACCTTTCTGACGAAGAATGTGAGGCCTAGGCTACCGGAGCACCGCTGGATGACCGCTGCGTGTTTGCCGTGGGCGTAATCCCCACGATGCCGCCGCCCGATCCAAGTGCGGGATCGTGCGGACTGCGTCGCGTGGGCCCACCCACGATGCCGCCGCCCGATCCAAGTGCGGGATCGTGCGGACTGCGTCGCGTGGGCCCGGATTCACTGCGACGAATAGACGTGCGGTGCGAGGATTCCGATGTCGCGGTAGTTGCGATACTTTTCGGCGTAGTCGAGGCCGTAGCCGACCACGAACGCGTTGGGGATTTCGAAGCCGACGTAGCGCACGTCGACGGCGAGCTTCGCGGCGGCCGGCTTGCGCAGCAGCGCGCAGATCTCCACCGAATCCGCGCCGCGGGTGCCGAGGTTGGCCCGCAGCCAGGAGAGGGTGAGGCCCGAGTCGATGATGTCCTCCACGATCAGCACCTTGCGCCCGTGCAGGTCGGTGTCGAGGTCCTTGAGGATGCGCACCACGCCGGAGGACTGGGTTCCCGATCCGTACGACGACACCGCCATCCAGTCCATCTCGATGGGCAGCGTCAGCTCGCGGGCGAGATCCGCCATCACCATCACCGCGCCGCGCAGCACTCCCACGAGGAGCAGCCGCTCCCCCGCGTAGTCCGCCTCGATGCGGCGGGCGAGTTCGGCGATCTTGTCGTGGATCTCCTGCTCGGTGATGAGTACGCTCTCGAGGTCATCGGCGATGTCGCTGTATTCCATTGCCCCATTCTTTCATCGGCCCGTCCGCTCCTCGGCGCCGGGTTCACCCCGGGTGGAGCGGAAGTGCAGCAGTCCACCCACCCGCTCGACGCTGACCCCGGGAAGGTCGATGGCGGCCTGCCCGTGCCAGTCGGTCACGAGCTGCGCGACCTGGAGTGTCTGCGTGCGGGAGAGACTCACGCCGAACTCGGCGAGCACGGTGGCGCGGATGATCCGCTGCCTCAGCGCGGGGGGATCGTGTTCGAGCGCCCGAGCCGGGAGCGAGATCCCCGCCTCGGCGTGTTCCGCCAGCTCCTCGAGCTGGTCGGCGGCGAACTGGTCGAGGGCGTCGGTGTCCTCCCGCGCCAGGTCGGCGGTGCGGGCCAGAGCCTCGGCGAAACCCGGGCCCAGTTCGCGCTCGAGCATCGGGATCACGGTCGTGCGCACGCGAACGCGGGAGAACCGCTCGTCGTCGTTCTGCGGATCGTTCCACGGTTGCAGCCCGGAGTCGGCGCAGAACCGAACCGTGGTCGCGCGGGTGATCCCGAGCAGGGGACGCCGGTAGATTCCGGACACGGGCGCCATTCCCTTGAGGCTGCCGAGGCCGCTCCCGCGGGCAATGCCGAGCAGCACAGACTCGGCCTGGTCGTCGCGGGTGTGGCCGAGCAGCACCGCCGTCGCGCCGGTCTCGCGGGCGGCCTCGGCGAGCGCGGCATACCGGGCGTCGCGGGCCGCGGCCTCCGGCCCGCCGGCCGTTCCCACCTCGACCGTCGTCACGATGACCGGGTCCAGCCCCAGATCGCGGGCCTGCCGAGCGGCCCTCGCCGCGACATCCGCCGAGCCCGGCTGGAGACCGTGGTCCACGATCACCGCCCCGGCGCGGATGCCCGCCCGGGCCGCCTCGAACGCGGTGGCCGCGGCGAGCGCGAGCGAATCCGGCCCGCCACTGAGCGCGACCAGCACGGGCGCCCCGCCCCCGCCGGCTGATGTCGGTCGGCCGATTTCGGAGGCCGGGGTCGCAGACCCGCCGGGCGGCAGGGCCGCACGAACCGCGCGCCGCACATCGGCGATCGCGGGCGTCAGTCTGGGCCGAGTCTCCATCCGATAACGTTATTGCAGCAAACCCCCGAACCAAGGAGTGCACTGCCATGGCCAGCTACGACGCGATCATCGAGATCCCCAAGGGCAGCAGGAACAAGTACGAAGTCGACCACAAGACCGGTCGCGTCTTCCTCGACCGCGTGCTGTTCACGGGCTTCGTCTATCCCACCGATTACGGGTTCTTCGAGAACACGCTCGGTCTCGACGGCGACCCGGTCGACGTGCTCGTGCTGCTCGACTACCCACTCTTCCCCGGGGTCGGCCTTTCGGTTCGCCCGGTCGCCGTCTTCAACATGACGGATGACGGCGGCTCGGACGCCAAGGTCATCGCCGTGCAGTCGAAGGACCCGCGCTGGTCGTGGATCCAGGATGTCGACGACATCCCGGAATACACCCGCAAGGAGATCGAGCACTTCTTCGAGCACTACAAGGACCTCGAGCCCGGCAAGTGGGTCAAGACCGAGGGGTGGGGCAACGCGGCGGAGGCCGAGGCGATCGTACAGGCCGGCATCGCGAAGCTGGCCGCCGAGGGCGCCCACTAGACACGACGGGCCGGGGTCGCCCGCGTTGGTGTTGGTCGCCGGCGCGGGCGTTTCGGCGTTCGCGATGGTTGAGCCGCGGACCGGGAGCGAGATCGCCGGTTAGCCGAGGGCAGCGCCGCGGGCCTGCATGAACGGGGCCGCGTCGATCGCCGTTCCGTTCGGACGAACCTCGAAGTGCAGGTGGCACCCCGTGGAGTTGCCCGTGCTGCCGACGAGGGCGATCTGTTGACCCGCGCTCACCTGCTGGCCGATTCTCACCAGGATTCCGCCGGCGACGATGTGGCCGTAGCCGGTGGAGATGCTGTCACCGTTGTTGAGCAGGATGAAGTTGCCGTAGCCG
>NZ_JAYSJZ010000085.1:0-1719 GCF_043726815.1 Lacisediminihabitans sp. | reverse complement strand
GATGCCCTCCCGGACCTCGAGTGACACCCGTGCCTGGAGAGACACGGTAGGCACCGGATTCCTGCGGCTCCGGGGGGCACGACCACGAACTGCACTCATAGCAGGAATACTGCCGCGCTTAATGCATGCATTAAGCGCAATCGGCGGCGTGTCGGCGAAACAACCTTCAGCTTGCGGGCCGTTGGTTCGAACTGGATGCCAACGTGTCGCGCAGCTCGGACTTGTATACGGTCCAGCGCCCAGAGATTTGGTAGCCCGGTATCTCTTTGTCGAGGAGCCAACGTCGGATCGTCTGTTTGGTTTTTCCGAAGAATTCCATCAGTTCGGACATGCCGAGCTGTTCGTCGTAATCGGCCAGAGGGTCTTGAACGGTGCCGTCAGGCAGGGGGGTGTTTCGGCGGCTCGCAAGCCACGCGCGGAACTCGCCCTGAAAGATGATCCACGACCGCCCGATGAAGTGCCCGGGGATAGTTCCGTCTTGCAGGCGTCGCAACACAGTGGTGTCGCTCATCCGGACGACGAGGGCGGCCGCGTGAATGGTCAGCGGTTCAGGGAGCTGCGCCCAATATTCGTCGTCCATCAGGAGTACATGGGGAGCACGCTCCCAGGTCGTTGCTGGCGCAGTCGAGCCGTGGGCGGCAGCTCGATGCATGACGGGTTCATGGTTGTCATTATCCCGGGCACGTAGCCTCGCCCTTGGGAGGACAGTCACTGCGCCGTCTCCCCTTGCAGGTAGGAGATCGCCACCGCACAAGCGACGTCGGGGCCGATGTGCAGGAGGTCGCCGTCGAGCAGCTCGTAAGGCTTGCCCGGTGTGAGATCGAATTGTCCCGTGGACGGTCGGGTGATTGAGGTGCCGTTTCCGGCGCCGCGATCGCTCACGGTGAGCTTGCCGCCGACCCAGGCGACGTCGGCGTGCATGCGTGAGACAGTGCGGCTCCGATCCGAGACGACGATGAGCTGCGCCCCTGCCACGTCAGCAGCGAGGGCGCTCGGGTTGCGGCCGATGATCGCTGGCGGGCCGATGATCGCCGTCTCGCCGGTCGAGAACTTAAGCGTTGCCACAGGCGTCCCGGGTTGATGCGGCTGGCGAGGGGCGCGGGGCGCGATCACCGTGCGGTCCGTCGTGCGCTCGAGCACCACCGTGGGCGATTCTTTCGACGGGGCCGACGGCTCGCCCTTGATGACCGCGCCGGCCGGCGGCCGGGACGTGCTGACCTTGGCGGCTGTGCGCCCCTTGGGAGGCGCGGGCGCGAGGTCGACCACTTCGCCGTCCGGATACACGCCGAGCTTCCATTCGCCGTCCGGGTCGACGGTCGTCATCCGGACGCCTCGGCCGAGACGTGTTGCCACCGCGATCGCGTAGGCAAGGACTCGCTCTCGTGTCTCGTCGACGTCGGCCGCAGGGTAGTTCTGGTGGTCGCCAGCGGCGTTGACGTGGGCGCTGCCGTCTGGCTGCACGGTGACGTGCACGACCGGGTAGTTGGGAATCGTCGGGTCGTTCATCAGTACGTCCTCCTACAGCTGTCCGGCGCACACAGGGTGAGGCCGAACGCATCGTAGAACTGCTCTGGGTTCACCCATCCGGCGGGGCCGCCGATGGTTTCGGATCGCGGTAGGGCGGCCACCGTGGGGTTGGTGTTGCCGACGACGTTGATCCGGAGGTCGAGGTGGCAGCCGGTCGCGGGGCCGTTGTCGCCTGTGGCGCCAACTTGTTCG
>NZ_JAYSJZ010000084.1:0-35587 GCF_043726815.1 Lacisediminihabitans sp. | reverse complement strand
TGCTCAACAGCCTCGTCGGCATGCGCGCCAAGGCGACGGGGGAGCCTCACGGCATCATCCACGCTGAGCTGCGGCGCATCGCCGGCGGGCCGTCGGTCGCCCAGGCGAGCGTGTCGCAGCTGCAGGCCAGAATCGACCTGCTGCGTCGCGGCCTGCGGAGCTAGGAACGCCGATGCCCCGGGCATCCAGCACGATGCTGGATGCCCGGGGCACCGGGAACTGCGACTACCTACTTGACCGGAATCGACTGCGCCTTGAGGGCCGCCTTGGTCTTGTCCTGGCCCGCCTTGAGGGCGTCGGACAGGGTACCGGAGCCACTCAGCGCCGCACCGAAGCCGTCAGACACGTCCGTGTAGGTCTGCGTCATGGTGGGACCCCACGTGAAGTCGGGGTTCACCGCCGACGAGGCCTTGGCGAAGACGTCGTAGATCTTCTGCCCGCCGTAGAAGTCGACACCCTGAGCGAAGGCGGGAAGGTCCGCCCCCGCCTTGGACGCCGGGTACAGCCCGCCGAGCTTGTTGGCGAGGGTGAGGGCGTCGGGGTCGGTGTTGAGCCAGAGCGCGAACTTCGCGGCCTCGTACGGGTGCTTGGATCCCTTCAGCACTGCGGTGGACGAGCCACCCCAGTCGCCTGCCGTCTCGTCTCCGGCCTTCCACTGCGGCATCGGCGCGACTGCCCACTTACCGGAGGTGTCCGGTGCGCCGCTCGACAGGGTCGTTGCTCCCCAGACCGCGGAGATCCAGGTCCACTGCTGCCCGGTGTTGAATGACGCGTTCCACTCGTCGGAGAAGGAGGCGAGCTTGGAGACCTCACCGGCATCGATGAGCTTCTGCCAGTAGTCGGCGACCTGGGTGGACTTGTCGGACGTCAACTGCACGTCCCAGGTCTTCCCGTCGTTCGCGAACCACTGTCCACCGTTCTGCCACACCATTCCGGCGAACCAGTTCACGTCGGTCTTGGGGAAGTTCGTGATGAACGAGCCCTTCGCCTTGATGAGCGCGGCGTCTGCCGCATACTCCTCCCACGTGGTCGGCACCGCGATTCCGGCCTCCTTGAAGAGGTCTGCGCGGTAATACATCGCGATGGGGCCGCTGTCCTGCGGGATCGCATAGACGGCCTTGTCCTCGCCAAAGGTGGCCTGGTTCCAGGTCCAGTCGATGAACTTGTCCTTCGACTTGGCGACATCCCCACAGGACGCGATGTTCACGAGCCCGTCCTGCACCCGGAAGTTCGGGAGGGCGTCGTACTCGACCTGGCCGAGGTCGGGCGCGTTGCCGGCCTTGATCTGGTTGAAGAAGTTCTGGTACGTGCCGGAGTTGCCGCTCGGACCCGTCTGCACCTTCACCTGGATGTTCGGGTTCTTCTGGTTCCAGAGGTCGACGACCTTGTCCATGCCGGGAACCCAGGTCGTGAACGTCAGGTTCACCTTGCCCTTGGAAGGCGCGCAGTCGGACGCCGAGGCGGAGGTGGCGCCCCCTCCCGACGAGCAGCCCGCAAGGGCGAGCGCCGAGATGACGGCCACTGCCATAGTGGCTGTCTTGATACTGAACTTCATGGTGCTGTCCAATCTATTTCGGTGAATTGCGCCTATCGGATGATCGGCGGCTGTGGAGGAAAGAGTTACTTGACGCTTCCGGCGGCGAGGCCGCTGCTCCAGAATCTCTGCAGGCTCAGGAAGGCGATGATGAGCGGGATGATCGAGACGAACGCCCCGATGATTACGAACGAGCGCAGATCGGGCAGCTGCCCGATCTGGGAGTTCCACGAGTAGAGGCCGAGGGTCAGCGGGAACAGCGTCTGGTCCCGCAGCATGATCAGCGGCAGGAAGAAGTTGTTCCAGATGGCGACGAACTGGAAGAGGAAGATGGTGATGAGGGCGGGCGCCATGAGCCGCACCGAGACGGTGAAGAAGGTGCGCACCTCGCCCGAGCCGTCGAGCCGGGCGGCCTCGAGCAACTCGTCCGGGACGCTGGACGATGCGTAGATGCGGGCGAGGTAGACGCCGAACGGACTCACGATGCTGGGCAGGAACACCGACCAGAACGTGTTGGTCAACTGGATCTGGCTGAAGATGAGGAAGAGCGGCAGCGCGAGCGCCGTGGCCGGCACGAGCACCCCGGAGAGCACGACGTTGAAGATCGCCTCCCGCCCCCTGAATTGGTACTTCGCCAGCGCATAGCCACACATCGCGCCGATGACCGTGCCGATGAACGCACCGGCGCCCGCGTAGAGCACGCTGTTCACGATCCACTTCACGAACACCGAGTCGTTGTAGGTGAAGAGCCGACCGAGGTTGTTGAAGAAGGTGGGGATCGCATCCGGCGTGAACCAGAGCGGGATGGTGGTGGTGAACTGGCCGACGGTCTTCGTCGACGAGACGAAGAGCCACCAGATCGGCACGAGGAAGTAGAACGTGAAGACGCCCATGATGAGCATCGCGGCGCTGCGGGAGAGGATGCTCTCGCGGTCCGGGCCGGCCTTGACGCGGGCGGGTCGCGCCGCGTCCTTGCGGGAGATGGTTGCAGTGGTCACGCGAATGCCCTCCGTTGGGTGAGCTTGAGGAAAGTGAACGAGAGCGCGAAGGTCGCGATGGCGAGCACCACCGAGAACGCCGCGGCCAGGCTGTAGTTGGGCACGGACGCCGTCGTGTACACCGCCAGGTTCGGGGTGAAGGTGCTCGAGATGGCCGAGCTGAAGCTGCGCAGGGTCTGCGGCTCGGCGAGAAGCTGCAGGGTTCCGATAATCGAGAAGACTGCGGTCAGGATGATCGCCGGTGTCACGAGCGGAATCTTGATCTGCCAGGCGACCTGCCAGTTGTTGGCGCCGTCGAGCTTCGCCGCCTCGTAGATCTCGGTGGGAATGGCGAGCAGCGAGGAGTAGATGATGAGCATGTTGTAGCCCACGTAGACCCAGGTGACGATATTGGCGATCGCCCACAACACGAGGTCGGCGGAGAGGAAGCCCACGTTCTTGGTAATGGCCGTGAACGGCGACAGGGACGGCGAGTAGAGGAACCCCCACATGATGGCGGCGATCACCCCGGGCACCGCGTACGGAGCGAAGAAGGCGAGGCGGAAGAACTTCTTGCCCTTGAGCAGCGGCGAGTCGAGCAGCAGGGCGAACAGCAGCGCGAGGCCCAGCATGATCGGCACCTGCACCACTCCGAAGAGCACCACGCGAAGCACCGAGCTCCAGAAATCACCGTCCTGAAAGACGAGGGCGTACTGGGTGAAGCCGCCGAACACCTGCTGGGCCACCCCGAAGGTGCCCTCCCGCTTCACCGTGAGCAGCGATTGGTATACCGCGTAGATGATCGGGACGACGTAGAAGAGGAGGTAGAGGATGGCGAAGGGGGCGATGAACACCGCTATCGAGCGGCCGAGGCCTCGCCCCTTGCCGCGGGGGATGCCGAGTCGCGGTCCCTTCAACTCACTTGCTGTGGACGTCATTGTCGTGGGGCTCCTGTGCGTTAGTTGATCGGTTCGGTGAGGGTGGCGGCCTGCGGGGCGGGAGTCGCCGTGCGGACGACTCGGACCTCGCCGGCCGGGACGGAGATCGTCCCGTGGATGTCGTGGCCCTGAGTGAGTTCGACGCCGGTGACGACGTATTCGGCGGGGGCCCCGCCGTGGTTGATGAGGAACAGGAAGTCATGATCGGCCGAGCGGCGCACCACGACCTCGACACCGGCGCCGCCGAGCCGCGGATGGGAGACGGCCCCGGCCTCGGTCACGACCGTGCGGACGAAGCGCGCGAGGGAGTCCGGGTCGAGCGCGGTCGCGAGGTACCAGGCGAGGCCGGCTCCGTGGCGGTTCCTGGTGATCGCCGGGACGCCGGCGAGACCACCGCTCGTGTAGGAGGCCACCGTCTCGGCACCGCGGGTGTGCATCCACTCGGTCCAGGTGTGGGCCGTCGAGCCATCGTCCAGCGTCACGATCTCGCCCGGCGGCACGGGGTGGAATTCCTCGGTGAAGACGCCGAGCAGGTCGCGGAAGGCGCCGGGGTATCCGCCGAGGCGCACCCTGTCGTCCTCGTCGACGATGCCGCTGAAGAAGGTGACGAGCGCGTGGCCCCCCGACCTGACGTACTCGTCGATCACGGCGGCGGCGTCATCCCTGACGAGGTAGAGGGAGGGTACGACCACGAGGCTGTAGCCGGAGAGATCGGAGCCCGGAGCGACGATGTCTGCCGTCACTCCTTCCGCCCAGAGCGCGCGGTAGAGCGCGTGCACCTGCTCGAGATAGCGCACGTCTCCGGACGGGCGGGAGTCGAGGTCGTTCGCCCACCAGGCCTCCCAGCTGAAGACGACGGCCACGTCGGCCACCACGCGGGAACCGGCCACCCCGGCGAGCTCTCCGAGCACGCGGCCGAGCTCGGTGACCTCGCGCCAGGTGTTGGTCTCGGTGCCGGCGTGCGGGAGCATCGCCGAGTGGAACTTCTCACTGCCCTGGGTGGATGCCCGCCACTGGAAGAAGCAGATGCCGTCCGCGCCGCGGGCGAGGTGGCTGAGCGAGTTGCGGATCATCTCGCCCGGCATCTTGGCGATGTTGCGCGGCTGCCAGTTGACGGCGCCGGTGGACTGTTCCATCAGGATCCACGGGCTGCCCGTCGCGAGGCCACGGGTGAGGTCGGCCGCGAACGAGAGTTCGAGATGCGGATCCTGCAGGCGGTGATCGAGGTAGTGGTCGTTGGCGACCACGTCGACGTGGGGCGCCCAGGTCCAGTAGTCCTGCGTGCGGATGTGCGCCGTGATCATGAAGTTGGTGGTGACCGGCGCGCTGCTCAGCTCCCGCAGCACCCGCTGCTCGTCGAGGTAGTAGCCGAGAACCTCGTCGGAACTGAAGCGGTCGAAGTCGAGAACCTGCGTGGGATTGCGGGTGGACAGGGTGGAGCGCGGCGGGAGGATCTCCGACCACTGGGAGTATCGCTGGCTCCAGAAGGTGGTGCCCCAGGCCGCGTTGAGCGCCTCGATGCTGCCGTACCGGGCCTCGAGCCAGGTGCGGAACGCATCCGCGGAGACGTCGCAGTAGCAGAGCGCGTTGTGGCAGCCGAGCTCGTTCGAGACGTGCCACAGACGCAGGGCCGGGTGCTCGCCGTAGCGCTCGGCGACGCGGGCGACGAGTGCGAGCGCGTGCTCACGGAAGACGGGGGAGCTCGGGCACCAGGCCTGTCGGCCGCCCGGCCAGCGCCGGGTTCCGTCTTGCGTCACGGGCAGGATCTCCGGGTGCCGCTCGGTGAGCCAGGGGGGAGGAGAGGAGGTTCCGGTGCCGAGGTTGACGGCGATCCCGTTCTCGTGAAGCAGGGCGATGATCGCATCCAGGCCGGAGAAGTCGTACTCGCCCGGTCGGGGCTCGATGAGCGCCCAGCCGAACACGTTGATCGCCACGAGGCTGACCCCGACCTCACGCATGAGGCGAACGTCTTCGGCCCACACCTCCGGCGACCACTGCTCGGGGTTGTAGTCGCACCCCAGGTCGATTCCGGTGGTGCGGAACGGTCCGGCCGCCGCGTCGCGGAGCGAGGGCGTCGCCGCTCGCTGCTCGTCGTTCGTACGGTACACACTGCCTCGATCGTCGTTGGTCTGGCTGCTCGCCGGAGTTCAGGGCGAGGCGCCGCAAACTCGAGCGAGGCCCGCTAATTGTTGTGTCTGTGAACGTTCCCAGATCCGGCTAAAAAAGGAAGTTCGCTGGCCGGCCTGTGAACGATCCCAGAGTAATCACACGCCGTGGTGGTTGTCAAACACCACCGGCCGAGTCGCGGCTACAGTGTGCTTATGTCCATTGACGGTTCTCGTCCGCGTCGTGCAACGATCCACGACGTGGCTGCGGAAGCCGGGATGTCCCGGGGCACCGTCTCTCGCGTGATCAACGCCGAGCCCTACGTGTCCGACGACGCACGGATCGCCGTGGAGGCGGCGATCGCAAAGGTCGGCTACGTGCGCAACACCGCGGCACGAAACCTGAGGAGCCAGCGGTCGCACGCGATCGGGCTCATCGTGCACGAGCCGCACTCCCTCTTTCTCGAGGACCCGAACATCGGCGCCATCCTGCTCGGCACCAACGCGGTGCTGTCCCAGTCGGACTATCAGCTCGTGTCGCTCGTGATCGATTCCGACCGGGACAGCGACCGGGTGGCCGAGTACCTCCGCGGCGGCTTCGTCGACGGCGTCATCATCATCTCGGCTCGGGCCGGCGACCCGATCGCGCGCGCGGTCGAGAAGATCGGCATCCCCGCGGCGTTCGTCGGGCACCCGCCGGACATCTCCGGCATCCCGTTCGTGGGCATCGACAACTTCGCGGCGGCTCGGGCCATCACCGAGCGTCTGATCGGCACGCACCGCACCAAGATCGGCATGATCGCGAGCGCGCTCGACCGCGACTCCGGCCAGGATCGCCTGAGCGGGTTCCGCAGCGCCCTCGGCGACGCGTTCGACCCGCACCTCGTCGTTGACTTCCCGCTCTACGCCTACAGCTCGGGGGTCGACGGCATGCGCGAGCTCCTCGCCCGAGCGCCCGACCTGGACGGCGTGTTCGCGGCATCCGACTCGATCGCCGCCGGCGCGCTCGACGTGCTGCGCGAGTCGAACCGGCGAGTGCCGGAGGATGTGGGAGTGGTCGGCTTCGACGACAGCGCCTGGGCGCTGAGGTGTCGTCCCGCCCTCTCCACGGTGCGGCAGCCGGCCGACGCACTCGGCCGCATGGCGGCCCAGCGCGTGCTCGCCCAGCTGCGGGGCGATGACACCCCGGGCGAGGGCACCCTGCTCGAGACCTCGATCGTCTGGCGCGACTCGGCCTGACCGTGCGCGGCGCGGCCGGCTCAGCGGAAGTCGCGGGAGGCCGTTCTCGTCGCCATCGCGAGCGGCTCCAGGCGGTCCGCCAGCAGGTTCGTCACCCCCTCTGGGGAGCGCTCGAGGATCCCGCGCACGATCAGCGCGGGCGAGTCCCTGGCGATCCTGCGGTAGCGGTTCCAGACTCCGACGCTGCAGATCACGTTCACGAGACCGGTCTCGTCCTCGAGGTTCATGAAGGTGATGCCGCTCGCGGTGGCCGGTCGCTGCCGATGCGTCACCACCCCGCCCACCTCGATGCGGCGCCCGGATTCCGCCGTCGCGAGATCAGCCGAGCTCAGCACGCCCCGGCCGCTGAGCGCCGACCGCACGTGGCTGATCGGGTGGTCGTCGGGGGAGATGCCGGTCGCCCAGAGGTCGGAGGCCAGCACCTCGGCCGGGTTGGGCATCGAGAAGAGCGGCGGTTGCACCGAGACCATGCTGCTCGGCAGGTACTCCTCGCGGTCCTGCGCCGCGCCGCCGGCCGCCCAGAGGGCCTCCCGCACCGTGAGGCCGAGCGACTCGAAGGCCCCCGCGGCGGCCAGCGCCTCGAGCTGCGCCGTGCTGAGGCCGACCCGGCGCACGAGGCTCGGCATGTCGACGTAGTCGCCGCCGGTGTCTCGTTCGGCGACGATCCTCTTCGCGAGATCCTCGCCGATGCCCTTGACCTCGGCGAGTCCGAGGCGCACCGCGAGGTTGCCGTCCCGGCGATGGTCGTCGGTATCGAAGTGGGCGGTGCGATCGAACGGCCCCACCGCCGGTTGCTCGTGCGCGAGGCAGGCGTCGTCGCCCGTCGCCCTCGCGCCGCCCCGACTGTTCCCCTTTGTCGGGTTTGTTCCCGCGCGACCATGCCCAAAACCGACAAACGGGAACCCTTGCGAGGAATCGTCAGGCAGCGAGCCGTCGACCGCCACACCCTCGAGCCCGGCATCCCAGCCCGACCTCAGGATGTCCGGCCGGCGCACCTCCACGCCGTGGCGTCGGGCATCCGCCACGAGCGAGAGCGGGGAGTAGAACCCCATCGGTTGCGCGCGCAGCAGGGAGGCGAGGAACGCTGCCGGGTAGTGCAGCCGCAGCCAGGCGCTCGCGTAGACGAGCAGGCCGAAACTCAGCGAGTGGCTCTCCGCGAAGCCGAAGTTCGCGAAGGCCTCGATGCGCGAATAGATGTCGTCGGCATCCGCCCCGGTGATGCCGTTGCCCGCCATGCCCTCGTAGAGCTTCGCCTTGAGCGAGGCGATCTTCTCCTGCCCGCGCTTGGAGCCCATGGCCCGCCGCAGCAGGTCGGCGTCGTCCGCGCTGCAGCCGCCGACCGCCATCGCCACCTGCATGAGCTGCTCCTGGAAGAGCGGGATGCCGAGGGTGCGTTCGAGCACCGGCTCGAGCAGCGGATGCAGGTAGGTCACCTTCTCGGTGCCCATCTTGCGCCGGATGTACGGGTGAACCGCGCCGCCCTGGATCGGGCCGGGGCGCACCATCGCGATCTCGACCACGAGGTGGTAGAACTCCCGCGGCTGCAACCG
This sequence comes from Lacisediminihabitans sp., assembly GCF_043726815.1. Classification (NCBI taxonomy): domain Bacteria; kingdom Bacillati; phylum Actinomycetota; class Actinomycetes; order Micrococcales; family Microbacteriaceae; genus Lacisediminihabitans; species Lacisediminihabitans sp. The sequence goes on along the minus strand of NZ_JAYSJZ010000084.1, from coordinate 27,244 downwards.
GGGGAGCATCCCCATCTGGGCGCGGCTCTCCACCTGGAACACTCCGATCGAGTCGGCGCGGCAGAGCTGGTCGTAGACGCCCTGTTCCTCGCGGGGAAGGGTGGCGAGGGTCCACTCCTCGCCGAGGTGCTCGCGCACGAGGTCGAAGGTGTGCTGCAGCGCGTTGAGCATGCCCAGGCCGAGCAGGTCGAACTTGACCAAGCCCATCCAGGCACAGTCGTCCTTGTCCCACTGCAGCACGGTGCGGCCATCCATGCGTCCATGCTCGATCGGGCATACTTCCCCGACCGGCCGGTCGGTGAGCACCATGCCGCCGGAATGGATGCCGAGGTGGCGCGGGAATTTAAGCACCTCCATCGCGAGGTCGGTGACCGCGGTCGGGATGTCGTGGTCGACGCTCGAGAGCAGCGCCCCGTGCCGCTCCACCTGCTTCGACCAGGCGTCCTGCTGGCCGGGACTCGCGCCGAGCGCCTTCGCCATGTCGCGAACGGCGAACTTGGGACGGTACTGGATCACGTTCGCCACCTGCGCGGCATTGTGCCTGCCGTACCGCTCATACACGTGCTGGATCACCTCCTCCCGCCGGTTGGAGTCGAAGTCGACGTCGATGTCCGGCTCCTCGTCGCGCATGCTCGACAGGAAGCGCTCGAACGGCAGCTTGTAGAAGATCGGGTCGACGGCCGTCACATCGAGCAGGAAGCACACGGCGGAGTTCGCGGCGCTGCCCCGACCCTGGCAGAGGATGCCTCGGCCGCGGGCGAACGCCACGATCTCGTGCACGATGAGGAAGTAACCGGGGAAGTCCTTCGCCTCGATGATGTCGAGCTCGTGGGCGATGCGCGCCCGGTTCTCGTCGCTCAGGTTCGGGTAGCGTCGCGGCACGGCGTCCCAGACCAGTGTGCGCAGCCAGCTCATGGGGGTGTGGCCGGCCGGAACCTCCTGCCGGGGAAGCCTCGGGCGGGCGCTGCGCAGCCGGAAGCCGACCTGCTCCGCCACCTCCACCGTGCGTTCGACCGCGCCGGGATAGCGGGCGAACCGCGCCGCCATCTCGTCTCCCGAGCGCAGGTGCGCTGCCCCGGATGCCGGCAGCCAGCCGTCCATGTCGTCGAGGCTCCGGCGGGCGCGCACCGCGGCCAACGCGGAGGCGAGCCGGTGCTGCTCCGGCCGCGCGTAGTGCACGTTGCCCGTGGCGACGACGGGCAGCCCCCGCCGCTCGGCGATCGCGGCGAGGGCGTCGTTGTGATCGCTGTCGAGCGGATTGCCGTGGTCGAACAGCTCCACGAGCACGTTGTCCCGGCCGAAGAGGTCGACCAGGCGGTCGAGCTCCCTGGCCGCGGCCGGCTCGCCGCCGGTGGCGAGGGCCTGGCGAACCCAGCCCTTGCGGCATCCGGTGAGCACCACCCAGTGGCCGCCCGCCCGGTCGGCGAGTTCCTCGGTGTCATAGAGCGGACGCCCCTTCTCCAGCCCGGCAAGCTGGGCCGAGGTGAGAGCGCCGGCCAGGCGGTGGTAGCCCTCCTCCTTGCGGGCGAGCACCAGCAGGTGGCTGCCCTCGGGGTCCGCGGCGCCATTCTGCGGCTTGCTGAGGCCGAGGGAGAGTTCCGCGCCGAAGACCGTTCCGATGCCGGGGTGGCTCTCCGCGGCCTCCGCCATGCGCACGATGCCGTAGAAGCCGTCGTGATCGGTGATGGCGAGGGAGTGCAGGCCGAGGCGCGCCGACTCCTCGAGCAGCTGCTCGGGCGAGGCCGCGCCGTCGAGGAAGCTGAAGTTGGAGTGGGCGTGCAGCTCCGCGTACTGCACGCGGGAGCCGACAGCCTCTTGCGCGGGCGGCGGCGAGTAGGCCGGCCGCTTGTTCGACCAGGCAGGGCTGTCGCCGCCATCCGCTCCCACCGGCGGGTTTCCCGGGCGGCGGGTGTCTGAGAGCTTGCGCTCGAACTCCGACCAGGGAATCGGCGGGTTGTTCCAGCCCATCAGTCGTACCTCGCTTCCGCCCACCAGTGCCCGCCGTCGAGCACGAGCAGCCAGGCCACCCCTGCCCCGTCGACGAGCTGGAAGCGGCTGGCCCGCCGGGAGTCGTCGACGTCCCACCAGCGTTCGTCGATCGTCCACGGCCCGGTCCACGCGCCCACCGGCAGCAGGGTCGTGCCGTCGGTGGAGAACTGTGCCGGGGCGCCGGAGAGCGTTCCCCGCTCGTCGACGTCGACCGCTGCCCCCTCCGCGTCGAGCACGATCGCCGGGCGAGGAGTCTCGAACACGCTCGACGGCGCCGGGGTCGGCAGCCGGCCGGGCCACGGCTGGCTCGACGGCCGGCCGCCGGTCGGGCGGTCGCCCCACGCCACGAGCGTGCGCCGGTCGAGCAGCGTTCGCCCGCCGCCCAGGACGGCGGTGAGCACCGCGCCATGGCCGAGCATGCTCTGCACCCGGGAGAGCCCGTGGTGGATGCGCTCGTCGAGGCCGGTTCCCCAGAGCCCCTCCTCGTGGTTTCCGATCGCGTCGACGCTCTCGGGGATCACCCGCACCCGCGTGATGCCCGAGCCGAGGCCGCTGTCCACCGCCCCCGCGCCCTGCAGCTGCCAGCGCACGCGGTCCACGACGTCCGCCGCCGTGAAGGACCGCGGATGCAGCCAGCCCCGCTCAGACACGTCGCCTGACTCGGAATCCACCTCGATCCTGATCGCCGTGCAGACGAGCTTCGCGCGCACGAGCTCGGCGATGAACTCATCGGCGGCCGCCCGGAACCCGAAGGTCACCTGGTCGATGCGGTCGAGCGGCGGTTCGAACTCCACCACTCTGTCGAGTTGCTCCGGGGGAGTCCTGGCCACCACCGGCCGGCTGTCCCGGCCGCTCGCCAGGGCGTGCAGCCAGGCGCCTGACTCGCCGAAACGCGCGCCGACATCCGCGACCGTCAGCCCCGAGAAATCGCCGAGGGTGTGGATGCCGAGCCTGCGCAGCAGGGTCGCGAGCGCCGGCTGCCCGAGCAGCCCCACGGGCATGGGTGCGAGGAATTCGGCGGACCCGCCCTCCGGCACGATCCGGATGCGCTGCCGCCCGGGAAGGCGGGCGGCGTGCTCCGCGGTGAACGGCCCGTCGGCAATGCCGACGCGCGACCCGTGGATTCCCAGGCCGTCCAGGGCGTCCAGCAGCCAGAGCGCCGCCTCTTCCTCTCCGCCGTAGTACCTGGCCGGCCCGCGGGCGCGAACGGCGCAGGTGCCAGGACGCAGCAACTGCACGCCAGGCATCGTCTGCTCGATGGCCTCCAGCACCGGTTCGAACGAGCGGATGTCGAGCGCCTGTTCGTAGGGGAAAACGAGAAGTTGCGGGCAGCGCGCCTGCGCCTCGCGCACCCGCATGCCACGCCTGACCCCCTCGACCCGGGCGGCGGCCGAGCAGGCGAAGACGACGCTGCCGTCGATGAGTGCGACAGGCGCATCCGCGGCGAGCCCCCTCACGCGCGCCACCGCGGTGATGGGCCAGTCAGGACACCACAGCACTATCGTGCGGGTGGGGGTCATCCGGCGGCCTCCTGCCGGTACGCCTCGCGCTGCACGCCCACCGCGCTGAACTGCTCGTGCGGGTCGGGCAGCCACAGCCTCGCGCTGCGCGGTCGGCCGGCCCGGCTCGTGACCGTCACGGTGACCTGCCGCGCGCTCAGGTGCCCGTTGCCCTGGCCGATCCCGCTCCAGCTGCTCTCGGAGAGGCTCAGCATTGCCTCGCTCTGCGGCCAGGGGCCGAGCACGAGGAGAGTGGTTCCCCGCTGCCTGAGCCTGGCCGTGAGCCGCGAGACGCTCGCGTCGCTCGCCCGCCTGGGCGGCCGGGCCACGACGACCCCGAGCACGTCGGCGACCGCCGCGGTGACGGCGAGCCACTGGTCGCCGGGATGCGGCACGAGAACGAGGCGGTCGAGGTCGATGCCGAAGCCCGCCGCCGCCTCGACGCCGAACTCCGGCACCCCCACCACCCCGCACCAGGTGCCGGCGGCCGACGGGGCGGCGAGCAGCGCCATGAGGAGGGTCGCCGATCGGTCGACCGAGTATGCGACACCCTGCTTGAGCCCGCCGCCGGGGAGCAGCCCGGCGATCGCGGGATGGGTGGGGATGGTGCGGCTGTCGAGCTTGGTGGCCTGCATCTGGCGGATGCGCGCCTGCAGGTTCTCGATGGATTGCCGCTCTGTCGTGCGCGCACCGGACAGCGCACCCGAGGGGGCGAGCGCGGTGGCGGCGGAGTGGTTCACATCCCCATATTCGAACATACATTCGAATATGTCAATTGCCACCGACACCGGCCCGGCGTGTCGCCGAAGCGGGCCGTCGAGAGGCCGTCGAGAGTGCCTAGAGGTCGGTCGGCACGAGCCGTCCGCTGCGCAACCCGGCCAGGAACTCGGCGTAGTCCCGAGCGGTCTGGTCGGCGTAGGCGACAGCGAAATCGGCGAAGGCGCGGTCGGCGCGATCACTCAGGCCGAGGTAGGCGGCGATGGAACCCGGGTCGCCGGACCGCGCGTGGGCACGGGCGAGGGCGGCCGCCGTCAACCGCGCGTAGGCGATCAGCCCCTGGGGCTGGAAGGCGGTGGGATCCGGCGACCATTTCATGTCGCGCAACTGCCGCCCGTAGTACTGGGCGCCGCCAGGTCCCGTGGTCCAGCCGAGGAAGACATCGCTCGCGGCCTGCATGAGCCTCTGGCCCTCGACCACCCGCTGGCCCTGGTGCTCCGTCGGCTCCTCGGCACGCAGATCGAAGACCGAGCGCTGCGCCTGTTTCATCTGCAGCACGAGCAGGTCATCCGGCCCGGACCCCTCGAGCAGCACCACCCAGGAGTAGAGCCCCACGCTGCCCACCCCCACCACCTTGTGGGCGAAGTCCACGATGCTGAACCGATCGAGCAGTCTTCGCCGACTCGCATTGAGCGACGCCCGATACCCGTCGAAGGTCTCACTCACGAACTCGGCCGTCGATCCGGCGAGCGGGATGCGCGTGAGCAGCGGCGGCTGGTGGATGAACCGGCGGTGGCCTCCCTCGAGTTCGGTGAGCTTGCGGATCACCGACCAGGTGTCCCGCTTCTGGGCCTTCGCCACCCCGAAGCGCACGGCACGCCGCCCGGTCTTGCCCGTGGTCGAGGCGACGATCTCCTCGACGTGGCTCGACTCCATGCGGTCGTACCAGACCCGCATGATCGGCATCGAGGCGTAGTCGCTCATGGTGCTGCGGTAGGTGTGAGCGGCCTCGAGCGCCGCTGCCCGCCCGATCTCCGGCGCCAGGCCGGCGTCGAGGCCGGCCAGCACGAAGGAGGTGGTGAGCCGCTTCACGTCCCACTCGAACGAGCCGGGGAAGGTCTCGTCGAAGTCGTTCACATCGAACACGACTCGGCGGTCCTCACTCGCGAAGAGCCCGAAGTTGGAGAGGTGGGCGTCTCCGCACAGCTGGGTGCCGAGCGCGGTGTGGGGCTGGCTCGCGAGATCCCTGGCCATGATGCGCGCGGTACCGCGGAAGAAGGTGAAGCTGGAGACCGCCATGCGCGCGTGCCTGAGCGGGATGAGCGCCGGGTCCCTTGTCGCCTCTTCGCCCTCGATCAGGGCGAGGGGATCCGCTCGGTCCGCCGCGGGCTGCCAGTGCGCGAGGGACGTGCGCGGCATCCGCGCCCTGGCCGCCCTCCCGAGCGAATCGTGGTCCCGCTGCCTCTCGACAGCCTCGTCCGACACGAGTACAGGATGGGGGTAGTGATCGTGGGCCTCACTCGCCACGGGGTTCATGCCACTCATTCCGAGTCTCCCTTCTGCGCCGATGGACGCACCGCATCCCGGAGCCTGGTCAGCCACCGTACCGAGAACCCGCGCAATCGGCGTGCCGCGGCGAACGGTCCGAAGAACCAGGCGAGCACGGCCGTGATGCTCGCGAGCACGGCCACTGCGACGATCGTTCCGGACAGGCCGTCGACGAACCGGTCGTAGAGCGGACCTGCCGTCGATACCGGAACCGGTCTGACGGCACCGAGGAAGGTGTATCGCCCCCAGACGATGACCAGCCCGGTGAGGATCATCACGAGGGTCAGCGTCCCCGCCGCCCAGGCGACGGTGAGCACACGTCGGCGGGATACGAGCACGCCAGCGACCAGGAGTGCCAGGGCCAGCCAGGGCAGCCAGGCGCCGGAGACGGCCGCCACCGTGTAGGAGATCCTCGCGACGGGCACGATGTCGGACTGCGCGATCACGATGGTGCGGTCCACCTCGGGGATCCGCTCGGCGAAGCCGAGGCCCTTCTCCAGGAGCACGGTCTTGAGCCGGGCGACGATCGGCCCGAGCTCGATGCCGATGGTGCCCCGCTGGTCGGCAGAAACGACGGAATCCGGGTCGGAACTCAGCGTCGCGATCAGCTGGGCGTGGGACAGCCGGAGGGTCTTGGCCCAGGTGACGGCGAACGCGTCTGACGCCACGAAGCGGGAGACCTGGTTCTCGATGACGTCCTGCAGGGCCTGGGTAGCCGCACCCTTGAGGGAATTGAGCGCCGCCGTCGTGAGCGGTCCTGCGTCGAGACCGTCGATCGCGCTCGAGATGATCCCCGGGATGTCGATGGACCGGTTGATCGCGGCGACGGCCTGCTCCGAGAGGTAGGACTGCACGGCCGGGTCGTCGGCGAGCGGCGCAAAGGTCGCGACGAAGGTGTCCGTGTCAAGCACCTCGACCCGCGCCCAGGCCGCCACGGCCGACACCGGGGCGAGCAGCAGGCCGAGGGTCACGAGGATCACCGCGATGGTGGTCCTGACCCAGCCACGGGGGGCGGCCACGGGGAGGTCGTCGTGAGGCGATTGCTCCATGACAGCTCCGATCGGCCGGTGAGGAATACTTTATCCCTGCGCGTGCCGTTCGGCGATGACGAGTTTCGACTAGCGGACGACGACCTTCGGGCGGTTCGCGGAGGCGGTGCCGACGGCGGCCATGACCGGGTTCCTCCGTCGCGCCGAGTAGACCCACCAGCGGTACAGGGCGAAGCGGAACGCCGTGCCGAGCGCGAGGCCGACGACGTTCGTCGCGATGTTGTCGGCGATGATCGACGTGTAGCCGAGCAGGTAGTGCGACACCCAAAGGCAGCCGAGGGCGATGACCATGCCGGCGGCGCTCACCACGGCGAACTCGAGGCCCTCGCGCAGCACGTCGGTGCGCCGCTGCGACCGGAACGTCCAGAGCCGGTTGCCGATCCAGTTGACGAGGATGGCGAGGGAGGTGGAGATCGCCTTGGCGATCACCGGCCCCCCGTGTACGAGGCTCGGCTCGAGCACGGTCGTGCGCAGTGCATTGAACAGGGCGATGTCCACGACGAGGCCGATCCCGCCGACGAGGATGAAGCTGAGCAGTTGTCTGCCCAGGGCGGCCCTAGACTCGCGCGACATGGTGCTCCCTCGTGCCCGGCCGGTACTCGAGCGGGGTGACGCCTCTCAGCCGAGCCGGGAGGCCCCGGATGCCCCAGAGGCTCACCCGCAGGATGGCCTCGCGCACGATTCCGCCGCTCATCTTGGACTCCCCATGAATGCGCTCGATGAAGGTGATGGGCACCTCGGCGATGCGCAGCCCCGCGGTGTGGGCATGCCACAGCATGTCGATCTGGAAGCAGTAGCCCTGGCTCACGATCTTTTCGTAACCGATGGTCTCGAGGGCGAACACCGTGAACGCCCGATAGCCGCCGGTGATGTCCCTGAAGGGCAGTCCGAGGGCGATCCGCGCGTACAGGCTGCCGCCGCGCGAGAGAAGTGCCCGGCGCAGGGGCCAGTTCTGCACGCTTCCGCCATCGACCCAGCGCGAGCCGAGCGCGACATCCGCGCCGTCGAGCGCGTGGAGGAGTCCCGCGAGCTGCTCCGGCTGGTGCGAACCGTCGGCATCCATCTCCACGAACCGCTCATATCCTCGTTCGAGTCCCCAGGCGAACCCGGCGCGGTAGGCGGCTCCGATGCCCTCCTTGCCCGACCGGTGCAGAACGTGCATCCTGTCGTGCCCGGAGGCGAGGGCGGAGGCGAGGGCTCCCGTGCCGTCCGGGGAGTTGTCGTCCACGACCAGCACGTCCACGTCCGAGGCGCTGCGAAGCACCCGGGCGGCGATGTCGGCGAGGTTTTCGCGCTCGTTGTAGGTCGGGATGACGACGAGCGTGCCGTTGGTGCGTTGGGTCTGGGTCATGGTGTCTCCCTCGTGAGTTCGTAGACGACGGTCCGATGGACGGGGATCTCACGAATGACGGTGAATCCGAGCCGCTGGAGTTCGACGATGTTCGTTGGCGTGCCGTGAGCCTTGAGTTCGAGATCCCACACGGTGTTCTTCGAGGCGAGGGCGCCACTCGACTGACCGACGGTGGCCGCCTTGTCCCACAGGGCCGACCGTTGCGCGTACGGCGTCGCGAGGGTCACGTCCGCCAGGCCGACATACGCGTTCGGGTAGAGGTGGATGCCCAGCCGAGGTGCCCGGGAGGGCCTGGTCGTCTCGTCGAAGACGATGGCGTCGCCGGGGTGGGCGTTCGCCGCGACCACCTCCGACACCTGACGGAGGTCGCTGCCGCCGTCCTTGGCGAACGGGGTGCGTTGCTGCAGGTCGGTGTGGGCGGCGAGGGCCGCGACGAGGATCACGAGAGCGGCGGGGATCGCCGTGCGCAGCACCGGCGCCGCCGCGTGGAGCGAGCGAATCGCCGACAGCCTGCGGGTGACCGCGTCGATGCCTATCCCGACGAAGAGCGCGGCGACCGGCGCACAGAACGAGAGATAGCGCACGGTGTACATGGGTGCGACGAAGGTGTTGCCGATGAGCAACGCGAGCGTCGGCAGAAGCAGCCAGCCGATGAGCAGCACGCGATGCTCGGACCGGGAGCGCACGAGGGCGACGATGCCGACGACGATGAGCGCCCAGCCGGCCGTGGCGAGCCAGGGGTTGCCGAACCACTGCACGATCACGATGCGGTCGAAGGTGGCGTATCCCCGGTGGGCGAGGAAGGTGATCTGGCCGTGCTGGGCGAGGCCGTAGATGAGGATCGGCGCCGCCGCGAACACGCTGACCCCCAGGGCGGCGAACCACCGGCGGAGCAGCACGCGCCGGGCGGGGGAGGCGAGCAGGGCGAGACCGTGAACGCCGGCGATCAGCACGAAGTAGAAGAACACGTAGATCGATGCGGCGAGGGCAAGCCCGTAGGCGATCCACGGCAACAGCCTCGTCACCCGGCGCGAGAGCAGGGTGACGAAGAAGATCGTGAGCCAGACGGCGACGGCCGTGCCGATGGCGTACGAGCGGCCCTCCGCCGACATGTAGCTGATGCGGGGGAGCACCACGCAGACGAGACCGGCCAGAATCGCCACCCGGCGGTTGATCAGTCGGTCGCCGAGCACGACGATTCCGGCAACCGCGACGCCGACGGCGATGGTGCTCGGGAACCGAACGGACAGCTCAGACGCCCCGAACAGGCTGATCCAGAAGTGCAGGAACACGTAGTACGCACCATGGACGGCGTCGATCCTGCCGAGTTCGCCCCAGAGTGTCGCGAGAGGTCGCTCGGCCGACATGATGCTCGCCGCCTCGTCCCCCCAGAAGGAGGGAATCCAGGAGCCGGCGAAATTGACGATCCAGCCGAGCAGTCCGAGACCGGCGGCGAGCGGACCGATGCCGTGCCCGAAACGCCGGGCCAACACGCGACCGGGGGCAACCGGTCGTTCTGCCAGGACGTTGCTCACGGAAATCGCCTCTCGCCGCCGGTAAGCGAATCCGACAGTCGCCGGCTCGCTTCTTCATCGTGACGAGTGCGCCCTGAGGTTTGCCCCGGATCGGGGCGGCCGGGTGTGAGAGTTCACACAGGTTTATCGGATGACCAGCGGGTCAGGCGATCGTCGGCAGGGACACGGTGACCGTGAATCCCGCTCCGTTCGCCAGGGTGATCTCGCCGTGCGCCCGAGCGACGATCGCGTGCACGATCGCGAGGCCAAGGCCGCTGCCGCCGTCCCGCTTGGCGCGGGCGTCATCCGGTCGGGAGAAGCGGTCGAAGGCCACGGGCAGGAAGTCGTCTGGCATGCCGGGGCCGGAGTCCACCACGGTGAGGATGAGAGTCGAGACCGCGTGCCGCAGCGCGATCCGCACGCTCCCGCCGTTCGGCACGGCGGCGATCGCATTGCTGGTGAGGTTGCCCACGATCCGTCCGAAGTTCGCCACGGCGATGCGGTAGACGGCATCCGTCGGCTCTCCGGCCACGTCGAAGTCCACCGTGACGCCCTTGGGCGCCGCGAGCAGCCTGGCGCGGTCGGCCGACGCGGCGACCTCGGCGGCCAGTTCATCCCAGGTGCTCACCCCCTCCGGCGTCTTCGCCTCGATCTGAGACAGCTCGAGCAGCCCGGTCGCAAGCGCGGAGAGCCGGGCGACCGAGTGCTGCGCCGAGGTGATCTCCGCCTCGAGGGCCTGGGCGTCTCCGGTGGACAGGTGCGCGAGCTCGAGCTGGGTCCTGAGAATCGCGAGGGGAGTGCGCAGCTCGTGGCTCGCATCGGAGACGAGCTGTCTCTCCCGATCCACCGACTGCCGCACCTCGGAGATGAACTCGTTGAGCGTGGTGGCGAGGGCCGACAGCTCGTCCGTCGCCGGTCCGATCGGCAGCGGCTCGGTCGATCCCTCGGCGACGAGCGCCTCCGCCTGCTGGCGCATCCGGTTCACCGGGCGAAGTGCCGCGCTCGTGAGCAGCCACGACGCGACGCCGAACCCGGAGACCAGCAGGAGCGCCACGGTGACGAGCGCCTCGGTGATCCGGTCGAGCGAGAGGATGGCGGAGTCCTGGTTGCGGGCACTGACGACGTGCCAGTCACCGGTCGCGCTCGGGACCGTCCTGGTGAAGACCCGGTAGGTGTCGTCGTTGGCCACGATGGTGTGGGCGTCTCCGGTCAGCGCGGTGAGCTGCGGCAGTCTGCTCTCGAGACGGTCGGGCAGGCTCGACACCACGACCTTCCCGGCCGGGTTGACTACTGCGACGAGTTGACCGGTGCCCGGGTCATCGATGGTGCCGGATGCGGTCTGGATCTCGGTGACGTACGGGGCGGCGTCGTGGTGCAGAAGGGTCGTGGTCGTGGTGCGGAGGATGTGCTCCACCTGGGCGCGAAACGCCACCACGGCCACCGCCGAGAGCAGCAGCGCGATCGCGAGACTGCCGATGGTGATGCGCCAACGGATCGACAGGCGGCGCAGGAGTCTCACTGCACGACCTCGAGCGCATAGCCCGTGCCGCGGATCGTGGTGATCCGAACCCCGGTGCGCTCCGCGTCGAGCTTGCGCCGCAGGTAGCTCACGTACTGGTCGACGATGTTGGGGTCGATGTTGTCCGCCGAGCCCCACACCTCCTGGAGGATGGTGGACCGGGTGACCGTGGAACCGGCGTTGCCGGCCAGGAGCCGGAGCAGCGTGAATTCCTTCGGGCTCAGGGCGAGGGGGCGACCGTCGGCCGTCACGGTCAGCGCGAGTGAGTCGATCGTGAGGTTGCCCACCGCGATGGAGAGCTTTTCAGCGGCGGCCTCCCTCCGCAGCAGGGCCCGGATGCGGGCGCTCAGTTCGATGAACGCGAACGGCTTGGTGAGGTAGTCGTCCGCACCCGAGTCGAGGCCGTATACGCGGTCCTCCACGGCATCCCGGGCCGTCAGAAGCAGGATGGGCAACGAACTGCCGGTCTCGCGGATCCGGCGGCAGATCTCGAAGCCCGACATCCGCGGGAGCATGACGTCGATCGCCGCGAGGGCGAAGTCCTCATGCGCCACGGCGATGAGGGCGTCGATCCCGTTGTCGACGACGACGGTCTCGTAGCCCTCCGCGGTGAGCCCACGGTCGATGAGTCGACCCATCTCCGGGTCGTCCTCCACAATCAGGATCTTCACGGCGCTTCTCTCCGGCAACGACTGCCTGGGCGCCGCCACGCGGTCGTGGCGGCGCTCCAGCAATGTTCTCACCTTCGAGTGGAGACTCCCTCAGCACTCTCGCGACTCTCGCGCCCGGTGCGGGTTGAAGATCGGCGGCAAGCGGTGTTGGCTGGGGGCAGCGAACACGACGAGGGGTCGAGGCGAATTCCGATGAACCAAGACAACGAACCAGTGCAACCCCCGATACAGGCCTCGGCCGCGGCGGGCGACGGACTCGAGCTGCTGCCCCTGCCCGGCAGTGAGCGAGCTCCCGCGCGCGGGGTGGTGCCGGCCGCCGGCGGGCTCCCCGGCGAGGGCACGATCGAGGCGACGGTGATTCTGCGGCGCCGGAGAGCCGTGGACCCGGAAACAGTTCTCGCGGCGGCGCCGATGTCACGGGATGCGCTGGCCGAGTCGATGGGGGCCGACCCGCGCGATGTCGAGCTCGTCGTGTCCACGCTGGAGTCGCTCGGCGTCACCGTCGTCTCCACCGACCTCGCCTCGCGCCGGGTGCGGATCTCCGGCACCGTCGCCACGATGGGCCGGGTCTTCGGCGTGCAGCTTCACGCCGTCACGAGCCTCACCGCCGACGGCACGCCGGCCAGCCATCGGCATCGCACGGGAGGGCTCATGGTGCCGGCGGCGCTCGACGGCGTGGTCACCGCCGTGCTCGGGCTCGACGACCGGCCGCAGGCGCGCGCCGAGTTTCGGGTCGCCGAGGCGCGGGCCGTGTCCGTGAGCTACACGCCGATCGAGCTCGGGCAGATCTATCGCTTTCCGCCCGACACCGACGGCTCTGGCCAGCCCATCGCGATCATCGAGCTCGGCGGCGGGTTCGCCCAGGCCGAGCTCTCCACCTATTTCTCGAGCCTCGGCATCACGGGCCCCACGGTCACGGCGGTCGGGGTGGACGGAGCGAAGAACCAGCCGGGCAAGGACCCGTCGGGCGCGGACGGCGAGGTGCTTCTCGACATTGAGGTGGCCGGCGCCCTCAGCCCGGGGTCGGCGATCGTGGTCTACTTCGCCCCCAACACCGACGCGGGATTCGTGGATGCCGTGAGCGAGGCCGCCCACGCCGCGGCCACCCCCACCTCGATGAGCATCAGCTGGGGCCAGAACGAGGACGCCTGGACCGAGCAGGCCCGCCGCGCCCTCGACGACGCCTTCCTCGACGCAGCGGCCCTCGGCATCACCGTCACGGCGGCCGCGGGAGACAACGGCAGCTCGGACGGCGCGAACGACGGCCGCGACCACGCCGACTTCCCGGCCTCGAGCCCTCACGTGCTCGCCTGCGGCGGCACCAGCCTGCGCGCCTCCGGCGGCACCGTGCGTTCGGAGACCGTGTGGAACAACGGCGCGGGCGGGGGAGCCACCGGCGGGGGAGTGAGCGACGTGTTCTCCCTGCCGGCGTGGCAGCAGAGGGTGGGTGTGCCGCCGTCCGGAACGCAGACCGGCGGACGTGGGGTGCCGGATGTCGCGGCCGTAGCCGATCCGACCACCGGCTACTCGGTTCTCGTCGACGGCCAGCAGAGGGTCTACGGCGGCACAAGCGCCGTCGCGCCGCTCTGGGCGGCCCTCGTGGCGCGGCTCGCCCAGGCGACGGGCAGACCCCTCGGGCTGCTGCAGCCCACCCTCTACGGCGCCGCCGGCACGGGCGAGGGCGAGGCGGGCTTCCGCGATGTGATCTCGGGAAACAACGGCAGCTTCTCGGCGAAACCGGGGTGGGACGCCTGCACAGGACTCGGGGTTCCCGACGGCGTCGTTCTACTCGCGCTGCTCGAGGCGAAGCCGGCTCGCTGACGTGGGTTGCCCGATGTCGGGGGCGGCGGATACGTTCGCAGCATGACCTTCATCGAGGCCAGGGGCCTGAGCAAGACCTATTCACCCCGCGGCGCGGGACCGGTGCATGCCCTCGACGGGCTCGATCTGGTCGTTCCCCGGGGAACGGTCACCGCCCTGCTCGGCCCCAACGGTGCGGGTAAGACCACGACCGTCAAGGTGTTGACGACCCTCATTCGTCCCGATCACGGCACGGCGACCATCGACGGCATCGACGTGATCGCGCATCCCGACCGCATCCGGCCCATCATCGGGGTCTCCGGACAGTACGCGGCAGTGGACGAGAACCTCACCGGGTTCGAGAACCTCGATATGGTCGGCCGGTTGTATCACCTCGGCGCGCGGCAGTCACGGGCCAGGGCTCGGGAGTTGATCAGCCTGTTCGACCTCGAGGAGGCTCAGAACCGACCGGTGAAGGGGTTCTCGGGCGGGATGCGCCGGCGGATCGACCTCGCCGGGGCGCTGGTCACCCGCCCCAAGGTGCTCTTCCTCGACGAGCCGACCACCGGCCTCGACCCGCGAAGCCGGCTCGGCATGTGGGACATCATCACGACGCTGGTCGGGCAGGGCACCACGGTGCTCCTGACGACGCAGTACCTCGAGGAGGCGGACCGACTCGCCGACAGCATCTCGGTGATCGACGACGGAAGGGTGATCGCCGAGGGCACGGCCGACGAGCTAAAGGCCTCGATCGGCGGGCAGCGCGTGGAGATCAACCTGGTCGACCCGGCCGATGCCGGCATCGCGGTCGAGATCCTGCGGCGGTTCGGCAGCTCCGAGCCCAAGGGCAGTCCGGAGGGGAGGGAGTTCACGGTCAATGCGGTCGATGCCCCGGCGGCGCTGCAGTCCATCCTCGCCGAGTTCGGCACTCGCGACATCCGCCTGTTCGACGCGGGAATGCGGCGGCCCACCCTCGACGACGTCTTCCTCAAGCTCACCGGGCACATGGCCACGGAGGAGGATGAGGCGGACCAAGACCACCCGGGAGGCAAGGGCGGGCGGACGGGAAGGAAGAATCCCGGGCGGGAAACCGGCAGGGCGGACGCCGCCAACAGGGACGAAGTGGGGGCGGCATCATGACCGAGGCGAGCCTGTCAACGACGGAGCGGTCCACGGCGCAACAGCCAGGCTTCGGGCAACGGAGCGCCTCGACGGCGATCGGCAACTGGTTCTCCGACGGCTGGATCACGACCAGGCGCAACCTCATCAAGATCAAGCGGGTGCCGGACATCCTCGTCTTCACCACGCTCCAGCCGATCATGTTCGTGCTCCTGTTCACCTACGTCTACGGCGGCGTTGTCAAGATTCCGGGGAGCAACTACACCGAATTCATCATGGCGGGCATCTTCGCCCAGACCGTGGTGTTCGGCTCGACCTACTCAGGTTCGGCGATGGCGCAGGACCTCAAGGACGGCATCATCGACCGCTTCCGCACCCTGCCGATGAGCCCATCGGCCGTGCTGATCGGGCGCACCAACGGCGACCTGCTGATCAACGCGATTTCGATGGCCGTGATGATGACAACGGGATTCATCGTGGGGTGGCGCATCCGGTCGAGCTTTCTCGAGGCGGCGGCCGCCGTGGCTCTTCTCCTGCTGTTCGCCTACGCGTTCTCCTGGGTGATGGCGTTCATCGGCATGAGCGTGCGCAGTCCCGAGGTGATCAACAACGTGTCCTTCCTCGTGCTTTTTCCGCTCACCTTCATCTCGAACGCCTTCGTGCCGAGCAACACCCTTCCGACGCCGCTGCGCATCTTCGCGGAGTTCAACCCGGTCTCGGCCCTCGTGCAGGCCGCGCGCGAACTGTTCGGAAATGTTCCGCCCGGCACTCCCGTGCCGGACAACTGGGCCCAGCAGAACCCGGTGCTCACGGTCCTGATCGGAATCACCGCTTTGCTGCTCGTCTTCGTGCCACTCGCGATCCGAAAGTTCGCCCAGGTCAGCTCGCGGTAGCCCCA
Source organism: Lacisediminihabitans sp. (assembly GCF_043726815.1). NCBI lineage: Bacteria > Bacillati > Actinomycetota > Actinomycetes > Micrococcales > Microbacteriaceae > Lacisediminihabitans > Lacisediminihabitans sp. The sequence goes on along the minus strand of NZ_JAYSJZ010000084.1, from coordinate 11,570 downwards.
CTAGCCGGGCGCGGTGCGGCGGCGATACTCTCCGGGGTATGACCGAAACCCGAGAAGATCGTTGGCGACGACGGGCAGACGTGCCACTGGTGATCGTCGCCGCCGTGTTCATTGCGGCCTACGCCTGGTACATCATCGGCGACCTGCACGGCACGGCCGGTGAGATCGCCCAGGTCGTGATCTGGGGCAGCTGGGGCCTCTTCGCCGTCGACTTCCTGATCAAGCTCGTGCTGGCGGAGAATCGCGGGCGCTGGTTCCTCGGCCACCTGATCGACTTCTTCCTCGTGGCCCTGCCCTTTCTCCAGCCGCTCAGGCTCCTTCGCGTGTTCACCCTCTTCGCGGTGATGCAGCGCATCTTCGGCAAGGCCCTTCGCGGAAGGATCGCGATCTACGTGATCGGCTCCTCGATGCTGCTGGTGTTCCTCTCCGCACTGGCGGTGCTCGAGGCAGAGCGGCCCGCACCGCACTCGAAGATCACCAATTTCGGCGACGCCATCTGGTGGGCGTGCGAGACCGTCACCACGGTCGGATTCGGCGACTTCGTGCCGGTGACGATCGAGGGCAGGGTGGTCGCCGTCGGCCTCATGGTCTGCGGCCTGGCCCTCGTGGGCGTGATCGCCGCGACCCTCGCCTCCTGGCTCATCGCCCAGGTGTCGATAGTCGAGGAGGTCGAGGCACAGGAGACTCGCGCCGAACTCACCGAGCTGATCGAGATGGTCGGGGCGTTGCGCCTCGAACTCGCGCAGCTGAAGGTCGCGAACCCGAGCGCCCCGGAAGGATCACCACCCGGCCGTTCCTGACTCGCCAGGCCCTCCGTCCTGGCTCGCGCAGGTGGCATTGAGACACGACGTGCCTGATGCGGCGCCGCGACGACGTGTCGGCGTACGATGAGTTGTCGGGGTCTCCGTGCCGCGGCGTAGTTGTCTTGTCGGGGGGACATGCGGATGCTGTGGTGGTGCGTCTCCGCGCTCGCTCGCCCGGCGGTGCGACTCTGGACGGTGACGATGTCCCGCTATTGGGACGCCCCGCCCCGGCCGATGGGTCTTCCCGTGGTGCACAGTCAGGGAAGCGCGCCAGACCGGATCCTGCTCGTCGGCAACGGCCCGGCGGTCGGCTACGGCGTGCTGAGCCATGACCTCGCCCTTCCCGGAGCCCTCGCGCGGCAACTGTCGGCGCGCACGGGCAGGGCGGCCGACATCGACGTGCACGCTGACGGCACCCTCACCGCCGCGACCATCATCGCCGCACTCGGTTCGCTGCGATTGGAGCGATTCGACGCCATCATCACCACCATTGGTTTCAACGAGGTGCTCGCGCTGACCCCCGGTCGCGCGTGGGAGAACCAGCTCGGTGCGCTCATCGCGCATGTCGAGTCCGTGGCGCGGCCCGCTCCGCAGCTACTCATCGTGGGGGTGCCGCCGATCGAGGCGATCTCGCAGTTCCCCCGACCGCTGCGGGCGCTGCTCAACCATCAGGCGCGACTCATCAATGCGCTCAGTCGACGCGCCTGCTCGGGCCACGCGCGGGCCACCTTTGTGCCGTTCGTGCCGCCGGTGGCCACGGACACGGAACGCTACCGTGGCCGGGACACCTACGAACGCTGGGCCGCACTCATCGTGCCGTGGCTGCACAATCGGATCGACCGGACCGAGCGTTCTGCGCGCACGGCCCGGCCCGACGAGAAGGCCAGGCAGCTGGCGCTCGACGCACTCGGCATTCTCGACACGGAGCCGGAGGAGAAGTTCGATGCCATCGCCCGCACGGCCAGGGACCTCTTCGGTGCCACCGGGGCGGCGATCATCTTCATCGATCACGATCGCCAGTGGATCAAGTCGGCCAGGGGCATGCCCAACGAGATAACGCCGCGAGCGATCGCATTCTGCGACGTGACGATCACGGGCACCGAGACCTTCGTCGTCGAAGACGCGACCCGAGACTCGCGCTTTCGCGATCATCCGCTCGTGCGGGGCGAGACCCACCTTCGTTTCTACGCCGGGCACGCGATCGAGGCATCCGACGGGCATCGGGTGGGGGCACTCTGCATCGTCGACACGGAGCCGCGCAGCTTCTCCGGATCGGACTCGGCCCTGCTGCGCTCGCTCGCCATCCGGGTGCAACGGGAACTGTGGGCCCGGTCGGAGAGCGACCTGACGGGCTGAGGAGCGTCAGCCGGGGGTGCTAGCGCCCGGCCGCGTAGCCCTGGGCGCCGCGAGGATTCGCCGCGGCACTGAGGGTGCCGGTCGTCGGGTCGATGCCGACGGCCGAGATACGGCCGAGAGTCCAGTCGCCGACCCGGGTGACCCGATGTCCGCGGGCGACAAGGTCGTCGATCACGGGGTCGCCGAGTCGACCCTCGGCCACCACGCCTCCGGGCTCCCAGGTTCGGGGCCAGAACGAGCCGGGATACGAGGTGGAGTGGAACATCGGCGCGTCGATCGCCTGCTGGGGCGTGTATCCGCCCACGAGCGTGCGCAGGAGGTAGAGCAACTGCCACAGGTCCTGCTGGTCGCCGCCGGGGGAGCCGAGGGCCGCGATCGCCCTTCCGTCCCTGAGCACCAGCGTGGGGGTGAGCGTGGTGCGGGGCCGCTTCCCCGGAGTCAGCGTTGACGGCGAACCCGGCTCGAGCCAGGTCATCTGCAGCCGCGACCCCAGGCAGAAACCCAGTTCCGGGATGGTCGGGGACGACTGCAGCCACCCGCCGGAGGGCGTCGCCGCGATCATGTTTCCCCAGCGGTCCACCACGTCGATGTGGCAGGTGTCTCCGCGGGTCTCGCCGCTCGAGGCCACCGTGGGCTCCCCGACCCCGGCGAAACTCGGGTCGTACTCGGTGCGCAGGGTGGGGACGAACGCGTCGAAGCCGGGCACGGTTCCCGGGCGGAACTCGAGGGACGCCCGATCGCTGATCAGCGACCTCCGCTCCGCGCTGTACTCGGCGGACAAGAGGAAGTCGAGCGGCACCCTGCGGTCGCCGTAATAGGCCTCGCGGTCGGCCATGGCGAGCTTCTCGGCCTCGAGGATCGTGTGGGCACCGAGCGCCGTCGACGGGTCGAGGTGCTCGTCGTCGAACCCCTCGAGGATGGCGAGCATCTGCAGCAGCGCCGGCCCCTGGCCCCACGCGCCGGTCTTGGCGATGGTGTAGCCGCGGAACGTCGCCGTGACGGGCGCCTCGAAACCCGCGACGAAGAGGTCAAGGTCCGCGGCGGTCATCACCCCCGCGTGATCGGTGCCCGAGGAGTGCCGGTGCGGGTGGCGCACGAAGGCGTCGATCTCCCGCGCGACGAAGCCGGTGCGCCAGGCGTCGCGCGCGGCGTCGATCCGGGATTCCCTCGTCGGTCCGTCGTCGGGATGGCTCGAGGTCTTAGCCGCATGGACGAGACGCTCGAGCGTGCGGGCGTATGCCGGGTTGGTCACGATCTCACCGTCGACCGGCGCGCGGCCGTTCGGCATCCACTGGGCGGCGGAGGTCGGCCAGTGCTCGGCGAACAGCTCGGACACGGCGGCGATGGTCGCGCCGACCCGGGCGAGCACCGGATGCCCCTTCCGCGCGTACCCGATCGCATAGGCCAGCACATCGTCGAGTTCCCAGGTGCCCAGCTCGCGTAGCAACAACAACCAGGCGTCGACGGCGCCGGGCACGGCGGCGGCCAGTGCGCCAGAGCCGGGCACGAGGTCTAGCCCCTCCGCCCGGTAGTGCTCCGGCGTCGCCGCCTCCGGTGCCGGTCCCTGGCCCATGAGAACGACCGCGGAGCCCGGGTCCCGAGCGGTGGCGAAGAGCCCGGTCATGTCACCACCGGGCCCGTTGAGGTGCGGCTCGACGACGTGGAGCACGAACGCACCGGCGACCGCCGCATCGAAGGCGTTGCCCCCGCGCTCGAGCACCGCCTGGGCCGACGCGGTGGCGAGCCAGTGCGTCGAGGCGGTCATCCCGAAGGTGCCCGTGAGCGTCGGGCGGGTCGTGAAGGCTTCAGGTGGAGTAAACGTCACAGTGTTCCGAGAGTAGACGTCCGCGCGCCGATCCCGAAAGCGGCCGTCGACCGTGACGCCCGATCGGGGGGCCCACTAGCCGACCGAAACCCATGCCACGGCGGTAGAATCACGCAAGACAACTGCCCAGACCTCGCAGACCGATCTTCCGGTCGATGGGGTTGAGGACTATGGCGATAGTCACTGCACTGGTGCGGCCGATCGCGCGGGTGTGGCTCGCCTCGGTTTCGCGGGCGTCTCTCGATCTGTCGAGGCCCACCGGCGCTCCTCACGTGCACGCGGACGGGCCCGATGCCGATCGAATCCTCCTCGTGGCAGACGGGCCGTCCGTCGGGCACGGCCAGCTCTCCCACGAACTCGGCCTCGCGGGCCACCTCGCGAGGCGACTCTCGGCGCTCACCGGGCGCGGCGCGGAGATCGACATCATCGCGGAGGGCAACCTGACGGCGGCGGGATGCCTTTCCACCCTGGCCGGGATGGACCTGTCCCCGTTCGACGCCCTCGTGCTCACGATCGGAGCCAACGAGGCGCTCGGGCTGTCGTCGCTCGGCATGTGGCGGCGACAGCTCGTGGATCTGCTCGACCACGTGGAGAACACGGCCTACGGGGTGCACACGTTCGTGATCGGAGTGCCGTCCTCGACATCCCGCATCCACTTTCCTCGGATGCTCGCGCGCATCGTCGATCGGCAGGTTGTGCTGCTCAACGAAGCTACCGCCGACGTGTGTGCCGGCCGGCCGAGCGTCACCCTGCTGCCATTCGACCCGCCACTCTCCGCCGGTGGCGACCGCAATTCGAGCAAGTCCTTCGACGGTTGGGCCAGCCTCATCGCGCCGGCAATGAGCGAGAAGCTCGACATCGCGAGCGAGCGGCCCCGCGAGGTGCGGGCCTCGGCCGAGGTCGCGCGCCAGCAGGCGTTCGATGACCTGACCGTGCTCGGACCCGAGTCGGAGGGGAGGATCAACGTCGTCACCGCTCTCGCGCGCAACCTGTTCGGAACGACCGGCGTTGCCATCGTCTTCAGGAGGGGAGACGAGGTGTGGGTGAAGTGCTCGCTGGGCATGGACGGCTCCGCGGACGCCAGGATCGCCGAGCTGTACCGCCTCACCTCGGGTGAGGTCGGTCTCGCGGTGATCGAAGACACGGCGACCGACCCCAGGACCTCCCACGACGCGTCATCCGGCCACGATGACATCCGATTCTTCGCCGGGTTTCCGATAACCTCCCCGGACGGATTGTCGGCTGGGGCGTTGTGCATTGTCGATTCCGGTCCTCGCACGATGTCGCGGCGCGAGGAAGGGCTGCTTCAGGCCCTTGCCGGACGGGTGCAGGAGGAACTCTGATAGCGGCGCGCCGTCGACGACCGGTGGCGTCAGCGGGTCGGGAGGCGGCACGATGAACAGATGATCAAGAATGTGACGCCCCTCGCCGTCGTCTACCTCGTGCTGAGTCTGCTCGGCCTCGTCGGCACGTGGACCTTCAACGCCTTTGCGATCGTGCAGGCGCGAGACTTCATCGGCGACTGGGTCGGCAGCGGCCCGGCGGTCTCCTCCCTCACCGTCGACCTCCTGGTCGTGGCCGTCGCCGGAAGCGTGCTGACCATCGTGGAGGCACGCAGGCTCGGGATGAGGTTCGGCTGGCTCTACGTCGTGCTGGCGGGCCTGACGGCCTTCGCCTTCACCTTTCCCCTCTTCCTCGCGGCACGCGAGATGACTCTCCAGTCGGCGCGGCTCTCCGGCCGGAACCCGACGGTCGATGAGGGGAACCCAGACACGGGTTCGTAGACTGCCAGTTGCAGCCCGACGCGAGATTCGCGCGCGTTGCGGCGGAGGTGGGCGGCACGGTGACGGTTCGGGCGGCGTTGGGCGCCCTGCGACTCGGCATGGCCACGCTCTGCCTCGTCGCACTCGTGGCCCGGTTCGTCTGGGGCCTCGGTTCGGCGACGTTCACCCCCGGCAACTTCTTCGCCTACCTCACCGTGCAAAGCAACATGGCATTCGTCGTGGTGTCCGTCATCACGGGTCTGATCGGCCTGCGAGGCGCGAACGATCCGCCCTGGCTCGACACCACGAGAGCGTGCGTGCTCAGCCTGACCGTGTCTTCCGGCGTGGTGTTCGGCTTCCTCGTCGAACAGGCCGGGGCCCGGGGCTTTCGCATCGACGTGCCGTGGTCTGACCAGGTGCTGCACTTCTGGTTGCCGGCGATAGCCCTCCTCGACTGGATCGTGGCCCCCGGGCGACGTCGCGCGCTGTGGCGCACGGTGGCGCTCGTTCTCGTCTTCACGGTGGGCTGGGGGCTCGTGACACTCGTTCGAGGCCCGATCGTGGGGTGGTACCCCTACTTCTTCCTCGACCCGGCGCAGGTGAGCGGACCGGGCGAATTCTTCCTCTTCGGGGGGATCGCGCTCACCCTCTTCGGCGGAATCTCCAGCGGACTGGTGGCGATCAGTCGAACCCGGCCGCTCTACGAACGATGGGTGGAGAGGGAGCCACGCTCCAGCGCCGCCAACTCGGACCCGGCTATTGTGAGGCCGGTTGCGCCGAACCCGCGAACGGCACGAGTGCGCGCAGCGCTGAGTCGATTACCTGGTCGTCGCTGAGTTTGGCGACCCGGCGGGCCGCGTCGCCGCCGACGATGCCCACGAGCACCGGCTCTCCCGTGACTGCCTCGAGGTTGATCCAGGAGGTGAAGTCGTCGTCGGTGCCGACGAGGTTCCAGGCCGCGGCATCCGTCGACCAGAAGGGCTTGTCGAACCTCAGCCACACCGTCTCCACGGCGCCCATGCCCAGGGCCTGGATGGCGGCGCGGTGCGAGAACGGCAGGAGCGGCTCGAACGCGATGGAACCCTGCTGCAGCACGCCGAGCGGCACGGTGACGACCGCGCGGTCCACCTTGAGAGATTCCCCGGTGCCGAGCTTGAGACTCACCCCCGAGTCGCTGTAGGCCACTCCGACCACGGCGGTGGAGAGTGAGGTCTTCACGCCGTCGAGGGCGTCGGTGATGAGCGCGTCGAACCCGCCCATGACGAGACGGTCGTAGTGCACGTCTTCATCGATCCCGAACCAGCTCGACAGGCGGGAGTCTGTCGCGCCGTTGGTCGTGGCGAGCGAGGCGAGGTACTGGTCGAGCAGGGCGGTTCCCGCGAACCCGTCGATCGTGGAGGACGCGGCGGTCTTGGCCGCACCGGACTTGTCGAGGGAGGACTTGAGACTGGAATCCTCGGCCTGCGCGGCGGCCCAGTCCGTGGCTGTCTTCACGGCGGTCGGACCGACGGTGTTCTCGGTGGTGGCGCTGGCCCCCGGGCGCGCGAGCAGCGTGCCGGTGAAGGGGTTCGTCTCCACGCCGAGGGAGGCGAGCCTGGTGAGCAGCGCGGCATCGGTGGCCTTGCCCAGTCGCCAGGCGCCCAGTTCGACCGAAAGCGGCCACGACTTGGATGTGCGGGTGTCGATGCGACCGCCGGGCCGGTTGCGCGCCTCGATCACGACCACGTTGAAGCCGTCGAGGGTGAGCAGCCGCGCGGCCTCGGCCCCCGCGGCGCCGGCGCCGATCACCGCGATCCGCTCACCGGCCGTCGCGGCATCGGCAACGGCGCCCGCCGCTCGCGCGCCCGAGTTCTGCGCGCCGAGGACGGTGCCAGGAAGGTCGTTCGACGTTGCCTCTCCCGCGAAGAACAGCCGGCCGATGACGGGCTCCCGCAGGTCGTCGCGGTGCTGTGGCGTGGCTCCCACCGCGAGAAAGCTATGCGATCCCAGACTGAACGGATCGGTGGTCCACTTGCTGCGCAGCATGCCAGCGGGCCGCGGAATGGCGAGTGAGCGGCTCGGCGACGAGGTGGGTGTGGGAACCGGTTTGCCGTCGGTGCATGCCGTCAACACGAGCAGGGAGAGACCCGAACCCGCCCCGACCAGGAAACTGCGGCGACTGAACGACATTTCATCGCCACTGTACTAGTAAATGACGGGCCGAAGCCCCGGGCGGCGGCCCGGCAGGAAGCTAGTGTGACCCCATGAGCTTCTCTCTGCTGGCGCTCGTCGTGCTTGTCGGGCTGCTCGGTGCGGTGCTCGCCGGCCGCTCGAGCTGGCACCTGCCGGTGGTGGTCGGGGAGCTTCTCGGCGGGCTCCTGATCGGCGCATCGGGGCTGCGGTTCGTCGACGCGGGGGAGCCCACCTTCACCGCCCTGGCCAACATCGGATTCGCCCTCACCATGTTCGTCGTAGGCTCCCACATCCCGATTCGGGACCGGACGGTGCGGTCCGCCCTCGGCCGCGGTGCCGTCGGCGCGGTGTTGGCGGCGGCGGTCGCGGTGGCCGCGGGGCTGGGCATCGCCGCGCTGTTCGGCACCGGGCATCCGGCGCTCTATGCGGTGCTGATCGCGTCCTCCTCCGCCGCCCTCGTGCTTCCCATCGCCGCGGCGATCGGGCTCACCGGTCCGTCGTCCCTGCAGCTGGTGGCGCAGGTGGCCATCGCCGACACGCTGTGCATAGTGGCGCTTCCCCTCGCGATCGACCCGGTCAACGCGGCTCCCGCCGCCCTCGGCGCCCTCGCGGTGATGGGGATCGCCGTTCTCGCGTTCTTCGGCCTGCTCGCCCTCGATCGCCTCGGGGTCCGCCAACGGGGACACAAGCTCTCGGAGCGGCGCAAGTTCGCCCTCGAGTTGCGGATCAGCCTGCTCCTGCTGTTCGCCCTCGCCGGCCTCGCCCAACTGACGCACGTGTCGATCATGCTCGCGGGTTTCGCCCTCGGCCTCGTGGTCGCCGCTATCGGTGAACCGCGACGGCTCGCTCGCCAGTTGTTCGCCGTGACCGACGGCTTCTTCGGACCGCTGTTCTTCGTCTGGCTGGGCGCCTCGATCCAGCTTTCCCACCTCGCCGCCCACCCCGTGATGATCCTGCTCGGAGTGTGCCTCGGGGCGGCGGCGATCGTGGCCCACCTGGCCGTTCGGCTCGTCGGCCAGCCCCTCCTCCTCGGGGTGATGGCCGCCGGTCAGCTGGGGGTGCCTGTGGCGGCGGCCACCCTCGGCACGCAGTTGCACCTCCTGAGGCCGGGGGAGGATGCCGCGCTGCTTCTCGGCGCACTCGTCACGGTCGCGGCCACGATGCTCGCGGGGAGCCTCCGGGCCAGGCACACCACGGGCCCGACCTCCTCCACGCAATCCGGCACCCACCCGGCCGGTTAGCGAGCATCGCTCTCGCGGCGGGGGATGATGCGCCCTGCGGCGGGGTTATGGGCTCGCGGAGGGAGTGCCTCCCGCCCCCAGATCATTTCTCCCGCCACGAGGGAATCTGCTGGGGACGGGGGAGGGGGAGTCCGCTAGGACGGCTCGCGGTCGGCGGCCTCCCGGGCGGCGACCAGCGTCGGACGGCGGGCTTCGAGGCGTGCCACCACGATGGCGGCCGAGGCGACCGCCAGGATGAACGCCGAGATGCCAACCACATAGACCAGCACGCTGAGGATGCCGCCGGGGCCGCCCGGTTCGAGGAACGGGTACGGATACCAGCCCGTGACCGCGCCCCGCAGCATCGTGAACGCGAGCCAGGCGAGGGGGTACGAGACCACGAGCCACAGTCGCGCCCAGCCGACTCGTGCCCGCCCGGGAGCGAACAGCCAATCGATCACGATCAGGATCGGCACCCAGACGTGCATCACCTCGTTGGGCCACTGCACGCCGTGATAGCCCGTACTCGGGATGTTGCGAAGCAGCACGTTGTACACGGCGGCGGTGATCACGGCGTAAGACAGCACCGCCACGCGCACGCTAGTGAAGAGTTCCGTCTCCGCCCGTGCGCGTAGCGCGAGCACGCCGCCGACGAGAAGAACCACCACGTTGATCATGCTCGACTCGATCGTGAAGTAGGCGAAATACTCCCCGGGCTTGAACGCGTCGTGCAGCAACTCGTCGGTGATCTGGGTGACGATCGCGGAGAGCACCAGCAAACCGAGAACCAGTCTGAGGGTGCCGACGCTCCGGCGAAGGGGGATGTCGGACGCCGTGGTCATCCGCTCAGGCTATCCGCTCGGGGTGGGCGCGGTCACTCCGGTGCGCGCAAAGCCATCGGTGGCATCAGCTCCCGTCGCTGGTCGCGCATCCAGCGCTGGCCGGTCTCCCGCTTCTCCGCCCGGGTCGAGAAGCGGTACCGATAGCCGAGCACGCGTACCAGCCGCGGGCGCTCCCCGTGGAATGGGTCGTGCCGCAGCATCCGCAGGGTCGGCCGGTCCGCCTCGAGCAGCCGGGCCAGGAACGCGTAGAACCAGGCCTCGTGCACCGAGCCGAGCGGCAGGAACCACATCAGCCAGTCCAGGCGCAGGTGGTAGGGCGCCCACTGCCGCGGCATTCGCCGGAGATCGCCCGGCTTGCCCTTGAAGTCGTATTCGCTCCACACAGACTCCTCATCCGGATCGTCGTCGAGCGTGCCCTCGATCACGATCTCGATCCGGCGCCGGGTGACGGAGCCGAAGGCGCCGTAGGCGTTCACCAGTTGCCAGCGGTTGAAGCTCGCGTTCATGAGCTGCCGCCGGGAGAACAGGTTGCGCACCGGCCAGTAGCTGAGCACTACCAGCAGCACCGTCACGACGAGCACGATCGCGAGCCACCAGATCGGACTCTGCGCCGACGCGCTCCCGAGCGGGATGACCGACAGCACGGAATGGGCGACGGGGTCGCTGACGGCGGCGAAGGCCAGGACGATGGTGATCCAGTTGAGCCAGGCGAAGTTGCCCGTGACGACGAGCCACAGCTGGGTGAGCACGATCACGGCCGCCGCGGCACCGGCCACCGGTTGCGGGGCGAAGAGCAGGAAGGGCACCACCAGCTGAGCGAAGTGGTTGCCGACCACCTCGGCGCGGTGCATCCACTTCGGCAAGAGGTGCGCCTGGCGGCTGAGGGGCCCCGGCATCGGCTGGGTCTCATGGTGGTAGTACAACGCCGTCAGGTCGCGCCAGGCGCGGTCGCCGCGCAACTTGATCAGGCCGGCCCCGAACTCCAGCCGGAAGACGAGCCAGGCGATGAGCAGAAGGATCGTCTTCGGTGGCGGCACCTCATTCGAGCCGAGGAAAGCGACGGTGAATCCCGCCTCGAGCAGCAGCATCTCCCAGCCGAAGCCGTAGAAGGTCTGGCCCACGTTGACCACCGACATGTAGAGAAGCCAGAGGCCGAGGAAGACGATCATCGGCAGCCACGGCGGTCCGGCCTGCGGCAGCCCCAGGACGACGGATGCGGCGAGCAGCATCCCCGTGCCGCAGACCGCCAGGAGGAGCCGGTCGGAATAGCGCCAGCGGAACAGGCTGGGCCCGCGCAGTCGTCGTGTGCCCTCCAGCAGCCTGGGCACCGGCAGCAGGCCGTGCTCGCCGAGCAGCACGCGGAATTGGTTTGCGGTGGAGAGGAAGGCGATGAAGAAGATCACGGCGATGCCACGCTGCAGCACCTGCCGCGCGAATTCGTAGTCCTGGGCATCGAACCAGTCCATGCGGCTCACCATACGCGCGCGCGGCTAGGTGTACTGCCCAGGGAGGTTAGTTAACCGGCTGATGGGTGGTTTGCCTCCGATGGCGGTGTGGGGTCTGTGGTGATTGTAGTCATGGAGCCATGC
>NZ_JAYSJZ010000083.1:0-17844 GCF_043726815.1 Lacisediminihabitans sp. | reverse complement strand
TAGGACACCGCCGGACTTCTTCGTACAGATGGCCACCCCGACACCGGGGTGGCCATCCTGCGTTAACCCACCAACCACACACTCACTACAGTTCAATAGAGATCGTTTAGCAGGGAGACATCGTGTCCGATTCAGGAGACCGCGGCAAGCGACCCGGGGAGAAGCCGGGCGGCAACCGCCCGGAAGCCGGGCGGCCCAACCGCGGCGGACCTGCCGGAGACCGGCCCAGGCGCGACGGCGACCGGCCGGCCGGCGCGGGCCGCGGTCGTCCGGAGGCGGACCTGAGCCGCAATCCGCGGGAGAACCGATCGGGTGATCGCCCGGGCTATCAGGGCCGGTCGCCCCGTGAGATCGAGGATCGCGACCCGTTCGGCACGAAGTCGGTGCGAACTCGTCACGACGATCCGGAGATTCCCGAGAGCGTTCAGCCCAAGGACCTGGATCGGGTCGCTCGTACCCAGCTCAAGACCCTGAGCAAGGAGAACGCCGACGGCGTCGCCCGCCATCTGGCGATGGTCGCGACCCTGATCGAATCCGACCCGGCGCTCGCCCACGCTCATGCCGTCTCGGCGGCGAGGCGGGCGGGACGCATCGCCGTCGTGCGCGAGACCCTCGCCATCACGGCCTATTCGATCGGGGACTTCGCCCTCGCGCTGAGGGAGCTGCGCACCTATCGCCGGATCTCCGGCAAGGACGACCAGTTGCCCCTGATGGTGGACAGCGAACGCGGTCTCGGCCGGCCGGACCGCGCGCTGGAACTCGGGCGTTCGGTGCCCCGCGAGACCCTTCCGGTCGATGTTCAGGTGCAGCTCGCGATAGCGATGTCCGGAGCGCGCCTGGACCTCGGCCAGACCGAGGCTGCTCTTGACGAGCTGAAGATCCCACAGCTCGACCCGGACAAGGCCTTCTCCTGGAGCCCGGCGCTGTTCGATGCCTACGCCGCAGTGCTCGAGGACCTCGGTCGCGAGGACGAGGCGGAGGAGTGGTGGCAGCGCTCCGACCGGGCGATGGAGGCGCTCGGCGCCGGTGACGGGGAGGACGATGTGATCGAGGTCGTCGAGGAGGACTTCGACGAGGACGTCGATGCCGCCGACGCGACCGGGACCGACGATGACACGCAGGGAGAGCACGCGGAGCCAGAGCGTGGCTGACGCGACGCCGCTCGACGGCGTCGATCTCCTGTTGGCCGACCTCGACGGCGTGGTCTACCAGGGCCCGGATGCCATCCCCTACGCCGTGGACGCCCTCAATCGTGCGGCCGAGCACCTGCGCGTGGGCTACATCACCAACAACGCGTCTCGCACCGCGGCCTCCGTTGCCTCTCATCTGACGTCGCTCGGTCTCGAGGTGTCGGCCAGCGACGTGGTCACCTCGCCCCAGGCGGCCGTGCGTCTGCTCGCGCAGCTGGTGCCGGCCGGATCCCGCATTCTCGTGGTCGGGGGAGAGGGACTCACGAGCGAGGTGTCCAAGGCCGGCTTCGTCGTGACCGACTCGGCGCTCGACTCGCCGGCTGCCGTGATTCAGGGCTTCGCCCCGGAGGTCGGCTGGACCCAGCTCGCCGAGGCCTCGTTCGCGCTGCACACCGGAATCCCGTGGGTGGCAACCAACACCGACTGGACGATACCCGTCGCGCGAGGAATCGCACCGGGAAACGGAACTCTGGTGTCCGCCGTGCATTCGGCGGTGGGCCGGCTCCCGGTGGTGGCAGGCAAGCCCGAGGTGGCGATCTTCGAGGAGGCGGTCACCCGGTTCGGCGCGACGAAGGCGCTCTTCCTCGGTGACCGGCTGGACACCGACATCCTCGGGGCGAACCGCGCCGGGATCGCCTCGGCCCTCGTGCTCACCGGCATCGACCGTGCCAAGCAGGTACTGGCCGCCGACAAGAACTCCCGCCCCACCTTCATCCTCGACGACCTCCGACAGCTCCACGAGCCGTACCCGGAGACGATCGAGACGACGCTCCCGACCGGGGACCGCAGCTTTCGGGTGGGCTCGGCCGAGGTGATCCTGAGCGGAAGCGTGCTGAGCATTCGGAGACCGGGAGACTCGCGTGTCGACCTGTTACGGGCGGGCGCCGCCGCGATCTGGGACTCCGGGCTGGCGATCTACGGACTCGACGTGCCCGCCGAACTTCATTCGGAGGGGTAGCGTTGAGTCATGCCTGACGAGAACTCGACAGTTTCCGGGGCGTCGGGAGGCGTCGATGATACCGACGCGCTGCTTTCGCGTCTGCGACTCATCGAAGACCAGCCCCTCGACCAGCGCGCCACCGCGTTCGCCCAGATCCACGACCGGCTGCAGCAGACCCTCGAGGGCGGGGACGCTCAGCAGCAGCATGGCTGAGGTGCGCCTCGACGCGGCCCTCGCCGAGCGCGGAATCGCGCGATCGAGAACCCAGGCCGCCCGGTTGATCGCCGACGGATCGGTCACGGTCGACGGTCAGACCGTGCTCAAGCCGTCTACCAAGGTCGACGAGTCCAGCGTGCTCGCGCTGACCGCGCTCGACCACTATGTGAGCCGCGCCGCCCACAAGCTGCTTGCCGCGCTCGACGAGTTCGGCATCGACGCGAGGGGTCGCGAGGCGCTCGACGTGGGAGCATCAACAGGCGGGTTCAGCCAGGTGCTGCTCGAGCGCGGCGCAACGAACGTGGTCGCCCTCGACGTGGGGCACGGCCAGCTCGATGCGATCGTGGCCCGGGACGCCCGCGTGACCGTGATCGAGGGATTCAACGCGCGAGACATGACCCCGCACTCGCTCGACGAGGCGGCCGGTCGGCACGTCGCGGCGAGTCTCGTCGTGGGAGACCTGTCATTCATCTCGCTGACCACGGTGCTCCCGGCCCTCAGCGCGACGGTCGGTCTCGAGGCGGATTACGTGCTCCTCATCAAGCCGCAGTTCGAGGTCGGTCGCACGGGAATCCGGGAGGGGATCGTGCACGAGCCCGGCCTGCGAGCCGACGCGATAGCCGGCGTGCTCTGGGCGGCCTGGGACCTCGGACTGTCGACAGCCGGACTCATCTCCTCACCAATACTCGGAGGCGCCGGCAATCAGGAGTATCTGGCTTGGCTGAGCGCGGAAGCCGGCACCAATCCGACAGAATGGAGTGACCGAGTCTCTGCCCTGTCTCGAACGAAGTGATTCCGACGGGTCGGAGTGACCGGGCCTCCGATCGACCGCACCATCGCCCGACGCACGAGGAGTAACCAAGTGGCTGCACGGTACATGCTGGTCGTCGCCCACACGGGGCGCCAGGACTCGCTCGACTCTGCGGTGAAGGTGAGCCGACAGCTCATTGCGGCCGGCGTGACTCCCGTCATCAAGCCGGACGAGTACGCCGACGTGCTCGCTCAGGCGCCGGACCTCACCGCGATCAAGGTGCTCGGCGACGCCATCGACATCGGCGACCTGGAGCTCGTGATCGTGCTCGGCGGCGACGGCACGATCCTGCGCGCGGCCGAACTCGCGCGAGGCTCGTCCGCGCCCCTTCTTGGCGTCAACCTGGGTCACGTCGGCTTCTTGGCGGAGAGCGAACGGGACAACCTCACCGAGACGGTTCGCCGTGCGCTCGCCCGCGACTACCTCGTGGAAGAGCGCATGACCCTGTCGGTGCGGGTGAAGGTGGAGTCCCAGGTGATCTACGAGACCTGGGCCCTCAACGAGGCGACAGTCGAGAAGGCCAGCCGGGAGCGGATGCTCGAGGTCGTGATCGAGGTCGACGGCCGACCGCTCTCCTCCTTCGGCTGCGACGGTGTGGTCATGTCGACGCCCACCGGATCGACCGCGTACGCCTTCTCCGCCGGCGGACCCGTCGTCTGGCCGAGCCTCGACGCCATGCTGCTCGTGCCCCTGAGCCCGCACGCCCTCTTCGGGCGCCCGCTGGTCGTTGGACCCGAGTCGGTCTTCGCCGTGGAGGTGCTTCAGCGCACCCAGGGCATCGGAGTGCTGTGGTGCGACGGGCGCCGCTCCAAGGACCTGCCGCCCGGCGCGCGCGTGATCGTGCGGCGATCCCCGGTGCCCGTGCGGCTCGCCCGCCTGCACCAGGGTCCGTTCACCGACCGTCTCGTCGGCAAGTTCAACCTTCCGACCAGCGGCTGGCGAGGTCCGGCAGACGGCGAAGGCGCGTCCCAGTGATCGAAGAGATCTCCATCCGCAACCTCGGCGTGATCGGCGAGGCCATCCTGCCGCTCGGCCCCGGGTTCACGGCCCTCACCGGGGAGACCGGCGCGGGCAAGACCATGGTCGTGACGGCGCTCGGCCTGCTGCTCGGCGACCGGTCGGACGGATCGGTTCTGCGTCAGGACGGCGGTTCGGCGGTAGTCGAGGGCCACTGGCAGATCGAGCCGGACGGGGCAGTGGCGGAGCGCGTGCGCGACGCCGGGGGCGATGTGGACGGTGGCGAACTCATCCTCGGCCGGTCCGTCTCCCAGGACGGCCGCAGCCGTGCCGTCGTCGGCGGTCGAGCGGCGCCGGTGGGAGTGCTCAACGAGATCGGCCAGCAGCTCGTGGTGGTGCACGGGCAGTCCGACCAGGTGCGGCTCCGCTCCGCCACGGCTCAGCGCGAGGCGCTCGACAGGTTCGCCGGCCAGACCCTCTCCGGGCTGCTCGCGGACTACCAGTCCACCTACCGTCGCTGGCAGTCGAACCAGGGTGAGCTCGATGTGCTCGTGGCCGAGCGGGATCGGCGGATGCTGGAGGCGGAGGAACTGCGGATCGCGATGGCCGAGATCGAGGAGGCCGACCCGAAGCCCGGTGAAGACGCCGAGCTCGCCGAACGAGCCGAGATCCTGACCAACCTGGAAGACCTCCGCCTCGCCGCCGGCCAGGCGCACGAACTCCTGTCGTCGGAGAGTCTCGACGAGCCGCGCGACGTGATTGGTCTGCTCGACACGGCCAGACGCCAGCTCGAGCGGGTGTCGAGCCATGACCCAGCGCTCGAGCCGATCGTCGAGGCCATCGCCAACGCGAGCTTCGTCATGGCGGACGTGTCCAGCCAGGTCTCCAGCTATCTCGGAGGACTCGACACCGATGGCGGCCGCGAGCTCGAGGCCGTGAACGAACGCCGGGCCGTGCTCGGTTCGCTCATCCGCAAATACGGTCCGACCCTCGACGACACCATCGACTACCTCGAGAGCGGAAGCACCCGCCTGCTCGAACTCGACCACGACGCCGACCGCATCGAGAGCCTGGCGGCGGAGGTCGCCGCCGGCCGCGAGCTCGTCGTCGACCTCGCCGCACGGCTGAGCGATGTGCGCCGGGAGGCAGCCGTTCGACTCTCCGAGCGGGTGACGGCCGAACTCGGTGCGCTCGCGATGCAGAACGCCCGGCTGGTGGTGGAGGTCACCGACCGCGAGGACTACGGGCTCACCGGCAAAGACACCGTGTCGATCCTGCTCGCCCCGCACCAGGGTGCCGAGCCGCGAGCGCTCGGCCGTGGCGCGTCCGGGGGAGAGCTCTCCCGCGTGATGCTCGCGATCGAGGTGGTGATCGCGGGCAGCGACCCGGTGCCGACCTTCATCTTCGACGAGGTGGATGCCGGGGTGGGCGGCGCGTCGGCGATCGAGGTCGGACGTCGCCTCGCCCGGCTCTCCCGCACCGCCCAGGTGATAGTCGTGACCCACCTCGCACAGGTCGCCGCCTTCTCCACCAATCACCTCCGGGTCGTGAAGGACAGCGACGGGGCGGTGACGGCGAGCAGCGTGCAGCAGCTCCACGGCGAGGAGCGGATCGCCGAGATGGCGCGGCTGCTCTCCGGGCTGCCCGACTCCGAGAGCGGCCTGGCTCACGCCCGCGAACTGCTCGACACGGCGCGCGCACTCGACAGCTGACGGATCGGCGTTCCGCCGCGGGCGAAACGGGCCTGTCGGTGGCCGAAAGTGGGCGAGGCCCGGTGATAGTCTGTAATCCCGTGGTGGTTAAACAGAGCGCGGACGTTACCAAACATATTTTCGTGACGGGTGGTGTCGTTTCGAGTCTCGGTAAGGGACTCACGGCAGCCAGTCTCGGCAACCTTCTCACCGCGCGGGGTCTCCGCGTGGTCATGCAGAAGCTAGACCCGTATCTCAACGTGGACCCGGGCACGATGAACCCGTTCCAGCACGGCGAGGTGTTCGTGACCGACGACGGCGCGGAGACCGACCTCGACATCGGGCACTACGAGCGCTTCCTCGACATCAACCTCAACCAGGCGGCCAACGTCACCACCGGCCAGATCTATTCCACGGTGATCGCCAAGGAGCGTCGGGGCGAGTACCTGGGCGACACCGTCCAGGTGATTCCGCACATCACCGACGAGATCAAGCGACGTATGCGCCTCCAGGCATCTGTCGAGGCTGGCGACGATCGGCCAGACGTGATCATCACCGAGGTCGGCGGCACCGTGGGCGACATCGAGTCCCAGCCCTTCCTCGAGGCGGCGCGCCAGGTGCGGCACGAGATCGGCCGTTCCAACTGCTTCTTCGTGCACGTCTCGCTCGTGCCCTACCTCAACGCGTCCGGCGAGCAGAAGACCAAGCCCACCCAGCATTCCGTCGCGGCCCTGCGGTCGATCGGTATCCAGCCGGATGCCATCGTGCTCCGCTCCGACCGGCCGGTGCCCGAATCGATGAACCGCAAGATCGCCCTGATGTGCGACGTGGATCCCGAGGCCGTGGTCAACGCGATCGACGTGCCGTCGATCTACGACATCCCGACCATGCTGCACGACCAGGGTCTCGACGGGTACATCATCGAGCACTTCGGACTCGAGGCGAACGACGTCGACTGGTCGGGCTGGAGCGACCTTCTCGCCGCGGTGCACGAGCCCAAGTTCGACGTGACCATCGGTCTCGTCGGCAAGTACATCGACCTGCCGGACGCGTACCTCTCGGTGACCGAGGCGTTGCGCGCCGGCGGCTTCGCGCAGCAGACCAAGGTCAACATCCGCTGGATCCCGTCCGACGAGTGCGAGACACCGGAGGGCGCCGCCCGCCTGCTCTCCGACGTCGACGGAATCTGCGTGCCCGGAGGATTCGGCGTGCGCGGCATCGAGGGCAAGCTCGGCGCCCTGCGGTTCGCGCGGGAGAACAACATCCCGGCGCTCGGACTGTGCCTCGGCCTGCAGTGCATGGTGATCGAGTACGCCCGCAACGTCGTGGGCCTCGAGGGGGCGTCGTCGTCGGAGTTCGACCCGGAGACCGAGTTTCCGGTGATCGCCACGATGGCGGAGCAGGTGGACATCATCGCCGGGGGCGACCTCGGCGGCACCATGCGACTCGGGCTCTACCCGGCCGATCTTGCCGACGGCTCGATCGTGGCCGGTGTCTACGGTGCCGCGCAGGTGTCCGAGCGGCATCGGCACCGCTACGAGGTGAACAACGCCTACCGCGGCCGGATTTCCGACGCCGGGCTCTGGTTCTCCGGAGTATCGCCGGATGGGCATCTCGTGGAGTTCGTGGAGCTGCCGAGCGACGTGCACCCGTACTACGTGGGAACGCAGGCGCACCCGGAGCTGCGTTCGCGCCCCAACCGCGCCCACCCGCTGTTCAAGGGACTCGTCGGGGCGGCGCGCGAACGCCAGGAGGCAAGCCGCCTGTTCCCGGTCACGGACGCCTGAGCGAACCATGAACGGCGAACTGGTCGACGAACCGTACCCCGTCGCGATCACCTCGAGCGCGGTGGTCTTTGAGGGCCGGGTGTGGAACGTGCGCCATGAGACCTTTGCCTACGGCGACGACGTCATCGCCCGGGACTACATCGACCACACCGGCGCGGTGGCGGTGCTCGCCCTGGACGAGCGCGGCCGGGTGCTCCTGATCAAGCAGTACCGGCATCCGATCGGTGCCCGCGACTGGGAGATCCCCGCCGGCCTGCTCGATCTCGACGGCGAATCGCCCGTCACGGCCGCGCAACGGGAACTCGCCGAAGAGGTGGATCTCGTGGCCGAGCGGTGGGACCTGCTCTGCGACTTCGCGACCTCTCCCGGCGGGAGCAACGAGGCGATCCGTGTGTATCTCGCCCGCGGCGTGAGCGATGCGCCGCACGCGTTCGAGCGCGAGGACGAGGAGGCCGACCTCGAGAAGAGGTGGGTAGACCTCGAGGAGGTGGTGGATGCCGTGCTGAACCGCCGCGTGGCGAACTCGATCCTGTCCTTCGCGGTGCTCGCCGCGCATGCCGCCCGCGAGCGCGGCTGGTCGACCCTCGGCGACGCCGAGTCGCCGTGGCCGCGGCATCCGAAATTCTCGCCCGGTGACTAGCGAGCCCCCGACGGCGCTCGACCGAGCGCTCGACCGGTACCTCAGGCACGTCTCGATCGAGCGCGGCCTGTCGGCCAACACCGTCGCTGCCTACCGCCGCGACCTCGCCAGCTATCTCGGCTCGCTCCGCGCCCGCGGGGTCACGACCCCGGAGGGCGTCGCCGAGGCCGATGTCTCGGCCTTCGCGCAGCAACTGCGCACCCGGCCCGACTCGCCGCTCACCGCCTCGTCGATGGCGCGGATGCTGTCTTCGGTGCGGGGCTTCCACCGGTTCCTGCTCGAGGAGCGGCTCGTGCCGGAGGATGTCGCCTCCGACGTGAAGCCGCCCAAGCTCGCGAGTCGGCTGCCGAAGGCGATCACCATCGAGCAGATGGCTGCCGTGCTCGACGCGGCCGGCGGCGACGACATCCAGTCCCTGCGCGACAAGGCGCTGCTGGAGCTGCTGTACGCGACCGGCGCGCGCATCTCCGAGGCGGTCGACCTCAACGTGGACGACGTGCTGGGCGTGGAGGAGGGCAGCGCGGATGTCGTGCGGCTGTTCGGTAAGGGCGGAAAGCAGCGCATCGTGCCCCTCGGCAGCTACGCGCGGGCGGCGATCGACGCGTACCTCGTGCGGGCCAGGCCCATCCTGTCCGTGCGCGGCCCATCCACGCCGGCGCTGTTCCTCGGGCTGCGGGGCCAGCGGGTGTCCCGGCAGAACGCGTGGCTGATCATCCGTGCCCGGGCGGAGCAGGCGAAGCTCGGCATCGAGATCTCGCCACACACCTTCCGTCACTCCTTCGCCACCCATCTCCTCGCGGGTGGCGCGGACGTGCGGGTCGTGCAGGAACTCCTCGGACACTCCTCGGTGGCGACGACCCAGATCTACACGCTCGTGACCGCGGACACGCTGCGGGACATGTACACGACGGCGCATCCGCGGGCACGCTGACCGGGCATCCGACTGGGTACGGGGCCGGGAGATTTGCTCGCGGCGGGGGTTGTGACGGCTCTCGGCGGGGAAACCGCGTCGCGGAGGGAGTCCTAACCCCCGCCGCCGGACGTTATCTCCCGCCACCACGGGCTGCTGGCAGGTGACGGGCCCCGGCGATCCGGCGGCGCGCGCGGGTCGCGGCGGGCATCCCCACTCGCTTCGGTAGAATCGAGGCAATCGGCAGCGGCCGGCGACCAAGGGTAAGGAATGTCGGGATGACAGCGAAGCGCAACGAAACGGCCGAACAGCTCACCGGTTTCGAACTCGCTCCGAATGGCCCGACCGGCCGACCCCGCACCGTCTTCGCGGTTCCCGCCCCGCTCAAGGGCCACGGCCCGGCCCGCATCATCTCCCTCTGCAACCAGAAGGGCGGCGTCGGCAAGACGACCACGGCGATCAGCCTCGGTGCCTCCCTCGCCGACTACGGACGCCGCGTGCTCGCCGTGGACTTCGACCCGCAGGGCGCCCTCTCCGCCGGCCTCGGCATCGCGTCCCACGACGTCCCGAACATCTACGACCTCATGCTGGGCACGGTCAAGGACGCCCACCAGGCTATCCAGCAGACGGCCACGCCGAACCTGGACGTGATCCCCGCGAACATCGACCTCTCGGCCGCGGAGGTGCACCTCGTGAACGAGGTGGCCCGCGAACAGATTCTGGCCCGGGTGCTCCGCCAGGTGAAGGACGACTACGACGTCATCCTGATCGACTGCCAACCTTCCCTCGGCCTGCTCACGGTCAACGCGCTCACCGCGGCGCACGGCGTGCTCATCCCGCTCGAGTGCGAGTTCTTCGCCCTGCGCGGAGTGGCGCTGCTCGTGGAGACGATCGACAAGGTCAAGGACCGGCTCAACCCGGCCCTCGAGTTGGACGGCATCCTTGCCACCATGTACGACTCCCGCACCCTGCACTCGCGCGAGGTGCTCGAGCGCGTCGTCGAGACCTTCGGCGACAAGGTGTTCGAGACCGTGATCGGCCGAACCGTGAAGTTTCCGGATGCGAGCGTCGCCGGGGCGCCCATCACCCAGTTCGCCCCTGACCACCAGGCGGCGGAGGCCTACCGCCAGCTGGCCAGAGAGTTGATCACCCGTGGCGCAATCGCCTAGCTCCGACGCGCTCGAGGAGGTCGCGGCCTCCGGATTCTCGGTGCGGCTCACCAACTTCAACGGACCGTTCGACCTCCTGCTCTCGCTCATCGCGAAGCACGAGATGGATGTCACCGAGATCTCGCTGAGCATCGTCACCACCGAATTCATCGCCTACCTCCGCGAGCTCGACTCGGTGGAGGAGCTCGACCAGGCGAGCGAGTTCCTCGTCGTGGCGGCCACGCTGCTCGACCTCAAGGTGGCCGGGCTGCTTCCCCAGGGCGAACTGGTGGATGCCGAGGACGTGGCGCTTCTCGAGGCCCGCGACCTGCTCTTTGCCCGACTGCTGCAATACCGGGCCTTCAAGGAGGTGACGGCGTGGTTCTCCACCGCGCTCGAGACCGAGGCGACCAGGCACGTGCGATCCGTCCGCCTCGAGGAGAAGTACCGCAAGCAGACGCCGGAGCTCGTCTGGACGCTGAGCCCCGACGACTTCGCGGCCCTCGCCGCCCTCGCCCTCGCGCCGCGCGAACTGCCGACTGTTGGGCTCGACCACCTGCACGCGCCCCTCGTCAGCATCCGGGAGCAGGCGGCCTACGTCGTGGCCCTGTTGCGCGGGGGAGTGCCGATGACCTTTCGCCAGCTCATCGCCGGGGCCGACCTCACCGGGGTGATCGTCGCACGCTTTCTCGCCATCCTCGAGCTGTACCGCGGCACCACGATTTCGTTCGACCAGCTGGAACCGCTGGGCGAACTGACCATCCAGTGGACCGCCGAGCAATGGTCGGAAGAAAGCCTGGCTAGTTTGGGAGCCGACTATGACAATTGACCTTATCGACGGGACCGAGGCCGACGCCCCCGCGACCACGATCGACCTGGAGCGGGCCCTCGAGGCGATCCTCATGGTGGCGGACGAGCCGCAGAGCCTCGTGAGCCTCGCGACCTCTCTCGGTGCGCCGGTCGCCGCGGTGCGGCAGTCCATCGACCGGCTCGTCGCCGACTTCGACGGCGTCGACGGCGGTGTTCGACGCGGTTTCGAGCTGCGCGAGGTGGGCGGCGGCTGGCGCATCTACGTGCGCGGGGACTACGACGACGTCGTGCGCGACTTCGTGCTCACCCAGAACCCGTCCCGGCTGTCGCAGGCGGCGCTCGAGACGCTCGCCGTGATCGCCTACAAGCAGCCCATCAGCCGGGGCGCGATCGCCTCGATCCGTGCCGTCAACGTCGATTCCGTCGTGCGCACCCTCCTCGGCCGCGGTCTCATCACCGAGGCCTTCACCGACAGCGAGACCGGAGCCATCCACTATGCAACCACCGACGTGCTGCTGAGCCAGCTCGGGGTCAACTCCCTCGACGAGCTGCCCCAGATCTCGCCCCTGCTCTCCGACGGATCGAACGGATTCGACGATGTCGCCTGACGCCGGGCGCGAGGCCGCCGACGACGGGGTGCGCCTGCAGAAGCTGATGGCCGCGGCCGGGGTCGCGTCCCGGCGCGTTTCCGAGAACATGATCGAGGCCGGCCGGGTGCAGGTGAACGGCGAGGTGGTGACCGAACTCGGTCGCCGGGTGCAGGAGACCGACCTGGTCTCGGTGGATGGCGTGGCCATCCAACTCGACACCTCGCGGCGCTACCTCATGCTCAACAAGCCGGTGGGCATCGTCAGCTCGCTGCAGGACGACCGCGGCCGGCCGGACCTGCAGCGGTTCGTTTCGCGCTACGACGAGCGGCTGTTCAACGTGGGCCGACTCGACGCGCAGACCTCTGGCCTGCTCATCCTCACCAACGACGGAGAGCTGGCCCACGTGCTCGCGCATCCATCGTTCGGCGTGCTCAAGACCTACATCGCCAAGGTGGAGGGACGCGTCTCTCCGCAGACGATCGGCAGGCTCACCACCGGCGTCGACCTCGAGGACGGCCCGATCGCCGCCGACAAGGCCCGCATCATCGGGCAGGCCGGCGCGAGCGAGACCGTGGTGGAGATCACCCTGCACTCCGGACGCAACCGCATCGTGCGCCGGATGCTCGAGGCGGTCGGCCACCCGGTGATCGACCTCGTGCGCCGCCAGTTCGGCCCCCTGCACCTCGGCACGCTCGCGCCCGGGGAGATCCGCGATCTCACCAAGGCGGAACTCGGCGCCCTCCTCACGATCTCCCGCGACGCGACGAGCGCGGATGCCGACGCCGCCGGTCCCGCTGCCTCCGCGACAGAGGCGGACTAGCGTGGGGGTGCGGGCTATCCGCGGCGCCATCCAAGTGGATCGGGACGACCGGGACGAGGTGCTGCGGGCGACCGCGGAACTGCTGGCCAAGTCGCTGCACGCGAACGAGATCGATACCGAGGCGCTCATCTCGGTGATGTTCACGGCGACCCCGGACATCACGAGCGAGTTCCCTGCCCTGGCCGCGCGAGAGTTGGGCCTCGGCGACGTGCCCCTCATGTGCGCGGTGGAGATGAACGTCGTGGGCTCGATGCCCCGTGTGATCCGGCTGATGGCGCTCGTGGAGAGCGATACGCCGAGGCGCTACATCCAGCACACTTATCTTCGCGGGGCAGTCCAGCTTCGCCTCGACCTTGCCCAGTAGGTGGTGGACGTGAACAGTCGGATCGTCGGTGAAGTGCGCGTCGTGGGTGCCGGCCTGCTCGGCGCGAGCGTCGGTCTCGGCCTGCGCGCCAAGGGTGTCGACGTGATCGTGCACGACGCGTCCCCGGCAAACCTGCGCCTGGCCATCGACTACGGAGCGGGTCGCCCGGCGCGCGACACCGACAACCCCACCCTCATCGTGGTGGCCGTGCCCCCGGATGTGACCGCCGCCGTGATCGCCGCCGAACTCGCCGCCTTTCCGGACGCCCTCGTCACCGACGTCGCGAGCGTGAAGGCGGCACCGCTTGCCGAGTTGCTGGCGACCGGTGCCGATGTCGGCCGCTACATCGGGTCTCACCCGCTCGCCGGCCGGGAGCGCGGGGGCGCGATCTCCGCACGGGCCGACCTGTTCATCGGCCGGCCGTGGGTGATCACCCCGCACGGCCCGACTCCGTTCGGCGAGGTGGGAGTGATCGAGGACCTCGTGCTCGACCTCGGCGCCGTGCCGGTGACCATGACCGCCGAACAGCACGACTCGTCCGTCGCCCTCGTCTCGCACGTGCCCCAGGTGATCGCGTCCCTGCTCGCGGCCAGGCTCAATTCGGCGCCCGAGTCGGCGCTGTCCCTCGCCGGCCAGGGACTTCGCGACACGACCCGGATCGCGTCGAGCGACCCGGAGCTGTGGGTGCAGATCCTGGGGGCGAACTCGGCCGAGGTCGTCCGCATCCTGCACGCCTACCGCGAGGACCTCGACGCGATCGTCTCGGCACTCGAGGCGCCGGATGTCGCGGGAGCGCGCCGGGCCGTGGCCGAGTCGCTCGCCGCCGGCAACTCCGGGGTGTCCCGCATCCCGGGCAAGCACGGCCAGGATCGTCGCTTCGGCCAGCTCGTGGTGATGGTGGACGACAAGCCGGGCGAGCTCGCCCGCCTGCTCACCGAGATCGGCCAGGCCGGAGTGAACATGGAAGACCTCAGACTGGAGCATTCGCCCGGCGCACAGATCGGGCTCGCCGAGATCTCGGTGCTCACCGAGGTGGAGGAACGACTCGCCGCGGAGCTCGAGGCCGGCGGCTGGAAGATTGCGGGGGCGTGGAAGTGACGGGAATTGAAGACGCACGAACAATCGTGGCCGTCGACGGCCCGGCGGGCAGCGGCAAGTCCAGCGTGAGCCGGGCGGCCGCCCGCGAACTCGGCTTCGACTACCAGGACAGCGGCGCCGCGTACCGCGCGCTGGCCTGGAACGCGCTCGAGCACGGAGTCGACACCGAGGACGCGGATGCGGTGCTGGCCTCACTCGACTCCTTCGACTATCGCATCGGCACCGACCCGGACGATTACTTCGTGCGAGTCGGCGGAACGGATGTGACCCAGGCCATTCGCGAACCCCGCGTCACCGGCGTGGTGAGCGCCATCGCCCGCATCCCCGCGGTGCGCGCGCGCCTCGTCGAACTCTTCCGGCGGGTGATCGAGGCGAGCGATCGCCCGGGCATCATCACCGAGGGGCGGGACATCACCACCGTCGTCGCTCCGGACGCCGATGTGCGGATTCTGCTCACGGCATCCGAAGAAGCTAGAATGGCGAGGCGGTCGGCTGAAACACCGGAGCACTCGGCCAGAGCCGTCGCCGAGCAACTCAGTTCACGCGATGCCCAGGATTCCCGGGTTGTCGACTTCATGAACGCCGCAGATGGTGTGACCACCATCGATTCCACCAATCTCGACTTCGACCAGACCGTCTCGGCGGTCGTGGACCTAGTGCGCACATCGCGGGTCGAGTAGCACGACGCGAACCGTCGGGCGCATCGAGACCTCATAAGGAAAAGCCCCATGCCAGACAACAACGACCAAGAGCACGACGAGTACGGCGACCTCGACCCCAAGCTGAGCGAGAAGATCGCCGAGCTGGACGAGTCGGACGCGCTGATGCGCGCCAACGCCCTCCGTGCCGGCCTCGAGGACTACGACCTCAACGAGGAAGACCTCGACATTCTCGAGACCGCGACCGACGACCCGGACGCCATCGTCTACCTCCCGGCGTTGCCCGTGCTCGCCATCGTCGGCCGCCCGAACGTGGGCAAGTCGGCGCTCGTCAACCGCATCCTCGGGCGCCGAGAGGCCGTCGTTCAGGACACCCCCGGTGTCACGCGCGACCGGGTGGCCTACAAGGCCGAACACGGCGTGCGCCGCTTCACCCTGATGGACACCGGCGGATGGGAGCCGGACGCCAAGGGGATCAACGCCTCCGTCGCGGCGCAGGCCGAGATCGCGGTCGAACTCGCCGATGCCGTGCTCTTCATCGTCGACGCCAACGTCGGCGCGACCTCCACCGACGAGCACGTGGTGCGCATGCTGCGCGCCACCAAGAAGCCGGTGATTCTCGTGGCCAACAAGGTGGATGACGCCCGCCAGGAGCCGGAGGCCGCCGGTCTCTGGAGCCTCGGCCTCGGCCAGCCCTGGCCCGTCTCGGCACTTCACGGCAGGGGAGTGGCCGACCTGCTCGACCACGTGCTCACCGTGCTGCCCGAGGTGTCCACCGTGGCGAAGGAAGAGGTGGGCGGCCCGCGTCGCGTCGCCATCCTCGGCCGCCCGAACGTGGGCAAGTCGAGCCTGCTCAACAAGGCGGTCGGCGAGGAGCGGGTCGTCGTGAACGAGCTCGCCGGAACCACGCGCGACCCGGTCGACGAGCAGGTCGAGCTCGGCGGCAAGGTCTGGCGCTTCGTCGACACCGCCGGCATCCGTCGTCGCATGAACCTCGCCCAGGGCGCCGACTTCTACGCCTCGCTGCGCACGAGCGCCGCCCTCGAGAAGGCCGAAGTAGCCGTGGTGGTGCTCGACGTGAGTGACGTCATCAGCGAGCAGGACGTGCGCATCATCGACCTCGTGCTCGAGTCGGGCCGCGCCCTCGTGCTCGCCTTCAACAAGTGGGACCTGCTGGACGACGACCGTCGCCGGTACCTCGAGCGGGAGATCGAACAGGACCTCGCCCACGTGGCCTGGGCCCCGCGCGTGAACATCTCCGCACGCACCGGTCGCCACCTGGAAAAGCTCGTGCCGGCGCTGGAGCTCGCGCTCAAGTCCTGGGACACCCGCATCCCCACCGGCAAGTTCAACGCCCTGGTCGCCGAGCTCGCGTCCGAGCATCCGCACCCCGTGCGTGGCGGCAAGCAGCCCCGCATCCTGTTCGGAACCCAGGCGGCCACACGGCCGCCGACGTTCGTGCTCTTCACGACCGGATTCCTCGACCCGGGCTACCGTCGTTTCATCACCCGGCGCCTGCGCGAGATCTTCGGTTTCGAGGGAAGCCCGATCAACGTCAACATGCGGGTGCGCGAGCGTCGCAAGCGCACGTAGCGAGTGGCCGGCGTCGTTCGGCGCAAATGTGCCTGCGCGGCGCCTCGAGGGGCGCATGCTTAAGAGGTGAGCAACGACATCCCTCCGCCCCTGCCGCCCTACGGCGTGCGTGACTCGGGCGACGCCTGGGTTCAGGGCCCCGACGGCGAGAAGTTCTGGGGCCGCTTCGGCGCGGCCGGCCTGCTGGTCTGGCACCGCTCCCTCGGCGTGCTGCTGCAGCACCGGGTGGGCTGGAGTCACTTCGGAGGCACCTGGGGCCTGCCGGGCGGCGCGCGCAAGGCGGGGGAGTCGGCGGTGGATGGCGCGCTGCGGGAGGCCGCCGAAGAGGCGACGGTGCCGCCCGAGTTGCTGCGCATCCTGCACACCTCCGTTCTCGACCTCGGCTATTGGTCGTACACGACGGTCGTCGCAGAGGCTATCGAGGAGTTCGAGCCGGTGATCGCCGACGCGGAGAGTGCCGAGCTGCGCTGGGTGCTGGTGGACGAGGTCACCGAGCTGAGCCTGCATCCCGGGTTCGCCGCGGCGTGGCCCGACCTGCGCGCGTTTCTCGACTAGCGGCGGTAGCTCGCGAGAGTCTTCTCGATCGCCTCGTCGATCGGCGTCGCGGTGATCCCCAGACGGGTGATCTTCGTGCTGTCGACCACGAAGTCCTCCTCGAACTCGTAGGTCATCTCCACGACCTCGCGAATCGTGCGGTTGGCGAGTCCGAGCATGCGCAGTGCCACCTTCGGGATGCTGCCCACCTTGCCCGTTGTTCCGGCGAGCCGGTAGGCCGTCTCGATCATGCGGCGCGTCGACTGCGGATGCGGATCGTTGGGCAGGTGCCACACCTCGCCCTCCGCCTCGGGCGTGAGGGCGAGAGTCGCGAGCCCCTCGCCGATGTCCGGGATGAACGTGTAGCTGTGCAGCCTGTCCGGGTCGCCGATCACGCTTACGTTCTTGCCCTCGAGCACGCGGGGGAACACCCGGTCGCCGAGCGGCGAGGACTCCCCGCCGCCGGGACCGAAGTAGTCGGATGCCCGCCCGCTGACCACCCGCACCCGGCCCTCGGCGCGCGCCCTCCACAGCGTGTCCGCCATCCGTTTGCGTACCTCGCCCTTGCGGGTATGCGGATTCTCCGGGGTGAGTTCGGTGAGCGGTTCATCGTCGGGACGGCCGTAGGAGTACAGGTTGTCCATGTTCACGAAGAGGGCACCATTAGTCGCTGCCGCCGCCAGCACACTCGCCTGGAGGGCGGGAAAGTCCTGCGCCCACAGATAGTAGGGCGGGTTGAGGATCTGATAGACCGCCGCTGCCCCGACCGACACGGATCGGGTGAACTCGTGGTTCATGGCGTCCCCGCCCACGACCTCCACGCCATCCGGCACGCTCGCCCGGCCCGATCGATTGACCATGCGCACGCTCTGGCCGCGGTTCACCAGGGCGTGCATCGTGGCGCGCCCCACCGGGCCGGTGCCGAAGATCACATGCTCGGGTGTCATGATTCGGCCTGGGTTTAGTTCCGTCTTTTGATCAAGGATGGGCGAATTCAGGTGGTGGTCGCAACACTGGTTTGATTTGACTGGTTCGAGAGTATCTCGCTGAGGACTTCTGCGGGGGTGCGGTAGCCGTGACGTTTCC
>NZ_JAYSJZ010000082.1:0-31130 GCF_043726815.1 Lacisediminihabitans sp. | reverse complement strand
GCATGGCTCCATGACTACAATCACCACAGACCCCACACCGCCATCGGAGGCAAACCACCCATCAGCCGGTTAACTAACCTCCCTGGGCAGTACAGCTAGTCGAGGGCGGCGCGGCCCGCCCGTCGATCAGCGAGCGACGGTCGTCGTGCGGTCCATGCTCTCGGCGATCTGCAGTTCCGGGCGCGGTTCCTCGACCTTGTTGGTCCAGGTCGTGCCGTTCCACCAGCGAAGCTGGGGAAGGCCCAGCGGATCGCGGTACCAACCTGCGGGCACGGACGTGTCGTTGAGTGACATGGTGAAAGCTCCTGGGGGTGGAGCCCTCTTCGGGGGAGGGCCAGCGGGTGAAGGCACAGCGGGTACTGCGACAGCGGGTACCGGCGCAGCGGGTAAGGGCAGAACAGGGTAATGAGGTGGTGGCCTCTCGGGTGAGGTTGTTTCGACAGTAGTCCCCCTTTTAGAGGACAGACAGCCCCCTTCTGGGGGTGCTACCGCAGGGATCGGATGCGCGTCGCCAGGGTCGCGAGACTCCGCATACTCCTCTCGAAGCGGGCGCTGATGACCACGATGATCACGCCGCCCACGGCGAGCCACAGCCACCACTCCACCGACTCGTAGACGAGCCGGATCTGCGGGGCGAAGGTGGCTATCGCATGCACGATCGCCACCACGGCCCCGATCAGGAACGGCGCCTGCAGCCGCCAGCGGACTCCGCCGATCACGACGGCCACACTCGCCACGCCGAGTCCGACGAGCCTCCAGAGCGGGGCATCCACTGCCGTGGCGAGAAGCGACGGAACAAGCAGCACCGAGACCCCCGGGGCGAGCCAGGCCCAGCTCCGGGCCGCGGGGGAGCCGGCGAGAACCGTGGCCCCGGTGGCGAGGAGGGCGAGGGCCACCGGAACCGAGGCGAGCTCGATCGAGTCCAGCGCGCCGGACGCCACGCCACCGATGCCGGCGACCGCCGCGTAGGCGATGGCGAGCCAGCCCACCGCTCGGCTGAACGGGGAGCGGTTGACGAGGAAGGCGATCACATGCAGCGCGGCGAAGAGCAGCACGAGGCTCAGTGCTCGCAGCGGCCCCAGGAGGTCGGCGGACAGCACCGAGAGCTCGATGAGCAGGGTGGAGGTCATGGCGATGATTCCGAGAGCCTGGCTGGCGACCGAGCGAATCTCGTCGTGGGAGTCGCCGCGCACCCTCGCCTGCCCGAATGCCGCCGCGACGAGCAGGAGCATTCCGCCGATCAGCCAGCCGTCGAGCACCGCCGAGGCACTGCCCGGCTCGAGGGCGATGGCAATCGAGCGTCCGGTCGTCACGACGATCACGCCGATCGCGCCGGCGACCGCGGCGGCATCGAGGTACGGGCGAACGGTGGTCACGCCGAGAACCACGCTCCCGACCAGGAGGAGCGCGGCCGAGACGGCGCCCAGCACCAGCGCGCGAACCGCACCGCCGGTCGCCGCGTCAAGTCCCAGTGGGAGGATGGCGACGAGCAGGCCACCGAGCGCGATGAGCGGCGCGGACCGGCTCGGGGTGTCGTGCGGCTCGCGAGGTTCGGCCTGCCAGACGAGGAGCGCGATGAGGAGGAGCGCGCCGGCAACGGGCAACACGTAGGGTTCGAGGCCGAGCACCCTGTCGTCGGCGAGGTGCCACCACAGTCCGGCGGTGGCCAGCGCCAGCGCCACCCAGCCCACCTGACGTCGCGGAGACCTCGACGCGAAGAGTCCGTCACGTCCGGTCGCGAGCAGGAGCGCGGCGACCGCGGCGAGCACGAGCACGAGCCAGCCGGACTCTTCGCGGTCGAGGACGGCCCTCGCGAGGGCCGGCAGTCCGACGAGACCGATTCCCACCTCCCGCGGCCAGCGTGGGCTCGCGGGCCGGAGCATGGCGACGGCGAGGCCACCCGCGCTCGCGAGAACGGCGGACGTGATCGGAACCACCGCGAGGGCGAACTCCGGCAGGTTGAGAACGTGGGCGAAGGAATCGACGACGAGCAGCAGCGCCGGGCCGAGGGCGATCGATGCGACGATCCGCTCGATCCGCAACACCGACAGGGTGGGTAGGGCAACCCAGACCACGAGCGCCGCGAACAGCAGGGAGTTGGCCACCAGCCCGGTCGCCGGCTCGGCCAAGAGGAGTCCTCGGTCGCCGCCGGGCGCGGCGAACGCCACGCGGGCGACCGTGGCGAAACCGCCCGCCGCGACGATCGACATCCAGAACACCGTGCGCCGGTCGACCTCGGAGACGAGTCGTCCGCGAACGAAGGTGGCGAGGCCGAGGAGCACGATCGCGGCGATCTCGACCGCCCGGCTCAGGTTGAGCAGATCGACGGCGGCGGAGGGCGCGCCGTCGAGAGCGAGTTGCCGTGCGAGGGCGGCGGAACCGATGAGGGCGACGCCGACGGCCGTGCCGAGCAGGGCCGCGCGACCGGCCGTCGCGGGCGGCGACGCCGTGCGCGGGATGCCGCGGGCCGCGAGCAGGAGCAGGATGACCGCGATCGAGGCGGCGAGCCAGGTGCCCGTGCTCGCCCAGCCCACGAGGTAGGCGAGCGCGGTGGAGGCCGCGAGCGCGCCGACCAGCGGGACTCGACCCACGCGGGCGACGAGCGGTCGGCCGGGCGCCAGGACGAGCAGCGCGAGGGACACCGCGGCCAGAAGCAGCCAGCCGGCCAGCACGAGCCAGAGCACGGAGAGCAACGGCACGGCGAGCACGGCGATCGTCGCGGCGAAGGACGCGAGCACGGCGGCCCTCCCGCGGAGGGAGCGGCCGAGCGTCCAGAAGCCGGCCGCGATCACTCCGATCGACGCCAGGGCTAGGACGGCGAGTCCGAGGTGGTGGTCGAGCCGGGAGATCACGGCCGTCGGGCCGACGGTCCACGCGCCGAGCAGGGCGCTGGTCACGGGCAGGATCGTGCCGATCGCGGCGGAGTAGACCGGCACGAGCCCAGTGATCGCCGCGATCACCGCTGCCGCGACGGCCGCCGTGCGGGAGTTGAGGGCGAGGGCGAGAGGGCCGCGACGGGAGAGAAGCTCGAACAGCAGCGCAACCGTCACGGCGGCGACGGCCGGCGCGATCACCGCCACTCGTTCGTCGACGCCCCGGATCACCGTGGATGCGACGACGGAGGCGGAGAGCACTCCGCCGAGCACGGCGAAGACCGCTCCGAACGCCTTCGAGCCCGCTCTCCCGGGGGTGGCGAGGTCCAGTGCCACAACGTGCAGCAGGGCGATCACCGAGAGGGCCGCGATGGCCGCCGCGCTCGTCCACGCGTCGGCGCCGGGAAGCGCGAAACTCGCGGCGAACGCGGCGACGAGGGCGAGGGACGCGCTCGACAGCAGGATCACCCGCTCCGGAGTGCCCGCAAACCCGCGCCTCGTCGGCGTGCCGCGCCGTCCCGCCGCGACGTGGGCGAGGCCGGCCACCGCGACCGCACCGAGGGCGAAGACCGTCCTGGTGGCGTCATCCGTGCGCTCGCCCCAACCGGACACGAGCAGTCCCGCTCCGGGTGCGAGCGCCGCGAATCCGACAACGCTGGCGGTGCGAAGGCCGGACAGCCGGTTCCAGCCGACGAACAGCACGGCGGTCGAGACCAGGGCCACTCCCCAGTAGAGCTCGCCGTTGCTCGCGCCTAGGCCGAAGAAGTCGTTGGCGCGAACGGCGTAGACGTCAAGATAGGCGAGCACGACCGCGAGCACCGCGATGCCCTCGGCCGTGGCCGTGAGCTCCCGGCGGCGGAGCAGGGATGCCACGGCGAAGGCCGCGACGGTGATCGCGCCGATGATGAGCGACCGGCCGAGGATGCCGAAGTTGATGAACGCGTAGACCAAGAAGAAGATCGCCGCCACCGAGAGCAGCGAGATGCCCACGACCAGCAGGATCACCTGCACGCCGGAGCGGCGTGGCGCGGTCGGGGAGGCGGGGGCGTGCCCGACCCGCGGCGCCGGCGGCCCGGAAGGCCCGGAGGGCGTGGTCGGCGACGACACGGGAGGCGCTGACGGCACGGCCCCGAGCGACTCGGGCACGGGCACCGCCTCGTGCGCGGGCGCCGACAGCACGGGGGCGGCCGCGGCGAAGGCGGCCGCTGTCGACCGCCGCGCGGCGAGGGTCTGCGCCGTCTCGAAGCGGATGCGGCCGATCAGGTCGAGGCGGCGGTCCAGGAGGGCGGCAGCGTGTGACGAGGTGGCCGCCAACTCCGTGGCTGCCGGGTTGCCGAGGTCGAGACCGCATGCAGGGCAGACCTCCCCGCGCAGCGCGCTGAAGCACGCCGGGCAGGATGTCGTCGACGTGAGGTCCCCCGGGCCGCGCGGAAAGGCGACCATCCCCGCATACGCCCTGAAGTCTGTCTCTGGTTCGGCCATTGCTCTCGTGCCCCTCTGAACGGTCGTGCGCTCAGATTAGCGGCTTGCCGAGGGAACGCACCCCCCGCATCGCTCACCTTGTGAAGAATTCCTCGCCTATTCCCCGGGTGACGGAGTGGACTCGCCCGGGCCGGGGTGCAGCGGGGTGTAGGTCTTCCAGAGTTCGAAGTAGCGTCTCCCGCCGCGGGCGAGGCTCGCCCCGAAGTACGCGAGTCCGGCCGCCGCTCCGATCGCGATCACGGCGGCGGTCACGGCGCCCAATTCGCTCGCGACCGACGACGCGAGCAGGCCGATCAGCGTCGCGTTGACGGCGATGATGAACACCATGCTGCTGCCGAGAATCTGGGTCGTACCGCGTCGGCGGCCCAGAAAGAAGTAGGTCTGCACGGAGCCGGCGCGATCGTCGTACGGGGAAGCCATCAGGTAGGGGGCGATGCCGGGATCGAGCTCCACGTAGGCCGCCCGCAGCCGGTTCATCGCGAGCACATACATCAGGTCTTCGAGCGAGACGGCGGACACCCGAACCTGGGTGAGAATGCCGACGACGATCACGACGATGAGCAGCACGCTGGCGAACAGCCCGAAGGTACCGGAGAAGCGAGTGGCCTGTCCGACCAGCGCGATGCTCACGAGTCCGGCCGAGACGAGGGTGAGGAAGATGCTGATCCGGGTGAGCACCTCGCTCTGGGTGCTTGCCCGTGAGGCGAGCAGGCTCCAGTGCTCGGTCGCGAGAAGCTGAGCGCGAACGGAGTCCGGCACTCCCTTCGCCTGATCCGATCCGGTCGAATCCTCCATGCGAGAATTCTGCACCCCAGACGCAGACGGGGAAAGGCCCGGCGGGAGGCGTCAGACCGGAGGCTCGAGCGCCCTGCGATAGACGCCCACGACGGACGCGAGGAAGTCGGTGACCGTCGCGCGATCCTCGGCCGAGAGCTCGTTGGTCACCGACGCCACACCGCCGATGAGGGGCATCAGCGCCTCGAACGTGGCGCGAACGGATGCCGGCGTCGGCACGACCACGATCTTGCGTCGGTCGTGGGCGTGCGCCTCCCGGTGCGCGTGTCCGACCGCCACGAGGCGATCGATCACGATGGTGGTGGCGGCGGTGGAGATGGTGAGGTGCCTGGCGAGTTCGCTCGGGGTGAGGGGCCCCTGGCTGATCAGGTGCTCCATGGCGGCGAGGTCGGTGTCGTTCACCGAGAGCGCGCGACCGAGGTGCCGCTCGAAGGCCGTGGAGAGGGAGACAATCTCGCGCAGCTGGGCGCCGATCACGCCGGAATCGGGGAGGGGGACCCCTTCGGTGTTCCAGGATGCCGCGGGCGCGAGCGGAACCGGTTCGAGCTCCGAATCGGACTTGCGTTTTTCTTCCACACGGGACATGCTAATCCGTGAGATAGCTAAAGTATCTAGCAATCAATCAACTTGGAGAAAAAAATGACCGCGATCTGGCGTTTCATCAGCGGCCGCCGCACGGCCTGGGCAGTCCTCGCCGGCACGATCGTCGCCGTCGGACTGCTGTTCGCGCTTCTGCCGACCAACAAGTCCGACGGCTTTCCCTCCACCGGGCTGCCGGACTCGAGCCAGGCGGCCCAGGTCGACGCCGCGCTCGCCGAGTTCCCCTCGGCCGAGCAGACCGCCGCCGTCGTGGTCTGGAGCCGGGATGGCAAGCCACTCACCGCCGCCGACAAGGAGGCCATCACGGCCCGGTCTGCCGCGCTCGGCGAGGAGTCCACCGCGCCGAGGGCCACGGCGCCACGATTCAGTGACGACGGAACCGCCGCCATCTCGGTCGTGCCGCTCGACAAGAGCACTGTCGAAAAGGATGTCGGCAAGGCCGCCGACTCCCTCCGCACGGTCGCGGCCAAGAACCTGCCGTCCGGGCTCAACAGCTACCTCACCGGGGCGGTGGGCTTCCAGTCAGACATCTCGAACGCGTTCGCGGGAGCCGACGTGAAGCTCCTGCTCGTGACGGTCATCGTCGTGGCGGTGCTGCTCATCGTCACCTACCGCAGCCCCATTCTCTGGATCGTTCCGCTCGCCGTCGTCGGCACGGCGGACGGACTCGCCGGTCTCGTCGCCGGCGCCCTCGCCAAGCCCCTCGGGATCACCATCGACGCCTCGGTTTCCGGCATCCTCTCGGTGCTCGTCTTCGGTGCCGGCACCAACTATGCGCTGCTGCTCGTCGCCCGCTATCGCGAGGAGCTCCTGCGCACCCAGGACCGCTCGGTGGCCATGCTCACCGCGGTGCGGAGCGCCGGACCGGCGATCGCGGCAAGCGGCGGCACGGTCGCGCTGAGCCTCATCACCCTGCTGTTCGCCGAGCTCGCCGGCAACCGCGCCCTCGGCTTCGCCTGCGCGGTGGGCGTCGTGGTCGCGATCGCCTTCGCCCTGCTCGTGCTCCCGGCCGCCCTGGTGGTCTGCGGCCGAGGCCTCTTCTGGCCCTTCGTGCCCCGGGTTCACGAGCACGCCGCGTCGCCGCAGCGCGCCGGGTTCTGGACCAGGCTCGGACGCGGTGTCTCGCGTCGCCCGGCCATCATCACCGTGGTGTCCCTGGTCGGTGTCGGCGCCCTCAGCCTCGGGCTGGTCGGATTCTCGGTCGGCCTCTCCCAGACCGAGCAGCTTCTCGGCAACCCGGAGTCCGTCGTCGCTCAGAAGATCGTCGACAAGTCGTTCTCGGCCGGCCTCACCAGCCAGACCGTGGTGCTCGCCCCGGATGCCGCGGCCGTGGACGCCGCCAAACTCGCCTCGGCCACCGACGGGGTCGACTCGGTGCGACCGGGGGAGAGCGCCAACGGACTCACCCGCCTCGACGTCTCCCTCAACGCCGCCCCGGGAAGCGACGCCGCGTTCGCCACGATCACGAACCTGCGCTCCGAGTTCGCGGACGCCACCGGGGCGGTGTCCAAGACGATCGTGGGCGGAACGGATGCGACGGCCCTCGACACCCGCGAGGCCTCCCAGCGCGACCAGGACCTCATCATCCCGATCATCCTCGTGATCGTGTTCGTGATCCTCGCCCTGCTCCTGCGCTCGCTCGTCGCTCCGGTTCTGCTCATCGCGAGCGTGCTCGCGACATTCTTCGCGAGCCTGGGCGCGTCGAACTGGATCTTCCAGCACCTGCTGGGCTTCCCGGCCTTCAACACGAACGTGATTCTGTTCGCGTTCCTCTTCCTGGTGGCCCTCGGCGTGGACTACAACATCTTCCTCACCACCCGCGCGAGGGAGGAGAGGATCCTCCACGGCACCACCGAGGGCATGATCGGGGCGCTCGCCTCCACCGGCGGTGTGATCACCAGTGCCGGCATCCTGCTCGCCGCCGTGTTCGCTGTGCTCGGGGTGCTGCCGGTGGTGGCGCTCACCCAGATCGGCGTGATCGTCTGCATCGGCGTGCTTCTCGACACCCTGGTCGTGCGCACCGTGCTGGTGCCGGCGCTCGTGTTCCTCACCGGGGATCGCTTCTGGTGGCCGTCCCGCGCCGGCCGGAAAGATCGCACGGCGCAGCCGAAGGTGGAGGAGCCGGAGAGCGTTCCGGTCTAGCGTTCCGGTCTAGCATTCCGGTCGGCTCTCGGGGCTACATCCCGGTGAGCTGACCG
Source organism: Lacisediminihabitans sp. (assembly GCF_043726815.1). NCBI lineage: Bacteria > Bacillati > Actinomycetota > Actinomycetes > Micrococcales > Microbacteriaceae > Lacisediminihabitans > Lacisediminihabitans sp. The sequence goes on along the minus strand of NZ_JAYSJZ010000082.1, from coordinate 23,182 downwards.
AGAACGGTGCCGTCCGCCGCCTGCAGGGTCACCCGTCGCCGAATCTCTCACCGTGACTGGCGTGAGCTGATGGTGCGCCTCGAGGGTCCGGTCGTGCGCGAGCTCGACGCGGTCTTCGTCACCGACTGGTACAGCGAGACCGGGGAGTTGCTGCCGCTCGACACCACGCCGGTCGTGCTCGGGTCCGCCCCGGATCTGCTCGACGCGCAGGTGCTGCCTAGCGGGCCGAGCTTCGAGAACGACAACAATCTCAAGCTCTACGCCATGTTGATCCGGAAGGCGGAACGCCGGGTGAGCATCACGAGTCCCTATTTCGTGCCGGACGAGTCCACGCTGATGGCGATCCTCACCGCGGCGTCCCGGGGGCTGGAGGTGGAGCTCTTCGTGTCGGCCATCGGCGACCAGGCGCTGGTCTACCACGCCCAGCGGTCCTACTACGAGGCCCTGTTGCGTGCCGGAGTGGCCATCTACCCCTACCGCGCCCCGACGGTGCTGCACTCCAAGCACTTCACGATCGACGACGATGTGGCCGTGCTGGGCTCCAGCAACATGGACGTGCGCTCGTTCAGCCTCAACATGGAGGTGTCGGTTCTCGTGCACGGCACCGAATTCGTTCGACGGATGCGGGCGGTGGAGGACGACTATCGGGCGAACAGCGACAGGATCGACCTCGCCGCGTGGCTCGGCCGGCCTGTCGGGCAGAAGGTGCGCGACAACCTGGCCAGGCTGACCTCGGCACTCCAGTAGCCACGCGCCGAAGTCATCCGGCTCACGTAGGGTCGTTGGCATGACACAGAGCGCGGTTGTCCTTGCCGGTGGCGGAGTGGCGGGAATCGCCTGGGAGATCGGGGTGCTGCGCGGCCTGCAGGATGCGGAACCCGAGGCGTGCCGACGGATCCTGGGCGAGCACACACTGCTGATCGGGACTTCCGCCGGATCCGCGGTGGCCGCGCAGCTGGCGAGCGGGGCCACGCTGGAGAGCCTGTTCGACTCCCAGGTCGCCGAGGAGTCCGCCGAGTTGTTCGTGCACATCGACCTGGCCGAGTTCGGGGCCTTGATGGCCGACGCGCTCGCGGGCTCGACGTCGCCCGAGGAGGCCAGGCAGCGGCTGGGGGCCATCGCCCGGGATGCCGAGACCGTGTCCGTTGCCACCCGTCGTGCGATCATCGCGGCCCGCCTGCCCTCGCACACCTGGCCGGATCGCCCGCTGCTCATCACGGCGGTGGACACGGCGACCGGCGAGCTCCGGGTCTTCGACCGCGACTCCGGGGTCGATCTCGTCGACGCGGTCGCCGCGAGCTGCGCGGTGCCCGGGGTGTGGCCCACCGTCGAGATCGACGGTCGCTCCTACATGGACGGCGGGATGCGCACGATCGCCAACGCGGACCTGGCTGCCGGGTCCGACCAGATCCTCATCCTCGTGCCCGGGCCGGAATCGTCGCCGGCCGGCCCGACCATCGCCGTCGCCGAGCTCGACGCCCTCGCGCCCGCCCGCATCCACACGGTGTTCGCGGACGCCGAGTCGATCGCCGCGTTCGGGCCGAACCCCCTCGACCCTGACGTGCGTCGCGCTTCCGCGCTCGCCGGTCGCGAGCTGGGGCGTCGACTCGCTCCCGAGATCGCCAGATTCTGGCCCTGACGGTGGAACACGGTGGATGACGAACACGCCGAGCCCGTCGAGCGCCAGGTGCGGGAGCTGCTGGCCCGCACCATCGGCGCGCTGGATGCCGCCGGCGTGAAGGACGAGGCGCTGGCCATCCTCAGGCCCTCCCGGGGGTTCTCCGTGTTCCGCACCGCGGAGGCGATGGTGCCGGCCGGCCGCGCCTGGCGCCTGGGGGTGCTCCTGCTGGACCGATCCGGGAGCCTCTTCGCGACGGGATCCGTCACCCGCGCGGTGGAACCTGGCCGAGTGACGAACCAATCGCCCGCCGCCGAACTGCGCCGCGCCGCCCGGCGCACGGCGTCTCGGGGTCCGTTCGCTCGCGGAGACGTGGTCAACTTCGGGTTCGTGCCCCTTGCGCTCGACGCGGGGAGCCTGCGGGCGGGATCCGGGCCGCTCGCCCTGGTCGACGACTCCGTCCTGGTGCGCTGGGGCGGTGCGGATGGCCAGGGCGTCTCCACCCTGGCGGCCTATCTGGCCGACCGCGTGAGCCTCCACACGGCCGACTGACCCACCCGGCAGACCGGGGTACAAAAACGTCCCCCCTACTGGGGACTGGGCGTGAGCGGCAGGATGCGACATCTTTAGGGGATGAGGCCCTACGCGCAGGTGCACTACCTATCCCGGCAGACGTTCGATCCCGACCACTCGACGGTCGCCGCGAAGGCGATCATCGAGGCCGAGATGAGCCGCCGGATGGATCTGGTGCACCAACTCGCCGTGCGGCTGAGCGCGCTCGAGGCCACGATCACCGCTGTCGACACCGCCCGGCATGCCGCGCTTGCCGCGGGCTGGAGCGAGGAGCAACTGCTCGAACTCGGCCTCGGCGCCGTCGAAAACTCCACCCGCTCGGCCGGGCGACGCGTGGCGCGCGCCGAACCGGAGCCGGAGCCGGAAGCGGAGCCGGACGCGGACCACGATGCGTCGATCAGCGTGCAACTCGTGGAGGAACTCGTCGGCTGACGGGGACCTCAATCCGACGGCTGGTCGAGTCAGCGCTCGCGCTTCGGCATCCCGAATTCGTTGATCGGCTCGTAGTTCTCCGCCACGGGCTGGTGCGGCGCGGGGCAGGTCAACAGCGTGTTCGGCGTCGAGTGATCGATGATGTGTTCGGACATCGGCCTGCCGCAGACGGGGCAGACGGCATCCCCGACCTTCTTCACAATCGCGTCGTACGGGCCAAGCGGCGGCGGCCCCATCACCCCGACCAGTTTGTGGTTCAACCAGTCGATGAAATGGACGAATCCGTGCCCTCCGCGGTGCTCGTCGACGCCCTTTTCCTCATTCATGGCCACACTGTACGCTTCATTTCGCGGCAGGTGCAGGGCCATTGACCTCCATGTTCGAGGTGTCCATCTCCACGGCAGCGTGAGCCATTCTGGCGAATGCCGGAGCGACGGGTCTGGCGAGAATGGAGAGCGCGCGGAGCGCCAAGAGGGGAACATGATCGGTGCGTGCCGATGAGCCCGCCGCCGCAGTCAGGCGTTCCGCAAGTTGGTTCAAGGTGATGGAGTCGGTGCCGACGACATCGACTGAGCGGCCTCGCCACCCTTCGTCGAAGACGGCCCGCTCGAGGGCGCTCGCCACCTCTGTGACGGCCACGAAGTTGATCGGATTGTCTCCGCGACCGAAGACGCGGGCCGCCCCTCCGGTGGGGAGCTTCGCCCCGATGAGGTTCGTCCAGGTCTCGAGGAACGCGGTCGGGCGGATGATCGTCCAGTGCAGTCCGCTCGCTTGCAGGGCCTGTTCTGCAGCGAACTTCATCCGGTGCAGGCTCATCGGATGCGATGCGGACGCGCCGTAGGCCGAAACGAGAATCATGTGATCCACGTTGGCGTCGACGGCGGCCCGCACGAGGGAGATATTCGCATCTCGATCGATGGCCGCCGGACTGACTCCTCGCCCAGACGCGAACCCGTGGATGGCACTGATGACGGTGTCGCATCCGTTGACGGCTGCGGCGACGGCCGCGGCGTCGCGCACGTCCCCCTCGACCGCCTCGACGCCTGTCGCTCGCAGCGCGGCGGCGTGCCCCGAGTCTCTGGTGAGGACGCGCAGGGGCACCCCGCGCGCTGCCAACCTGGTCATGAGGGGTCTTCCGAGAGTCCCGGTACCGCCGACGACGAGAATCATGGTCGAGGGGCCGGTCGTGGGCCGGCAGCCGCAACTCGAGCCGCAGCGGCGTCGGCGTCGGGGCCGTCGAGTTCCACGGGTTCGAGATAGAACCGCGCTGAAGTGGCTCGACCCTCGGCCACTGTGAAGATGATGACTCCGCGCATCAGTTGTGGCGCACCGTCACGGCGGGTTCCCGACAGCTCCCACTCGGTCCAGGCCACCGCCCCGTCGACGGCGGTGCTCAGCACCAGCGCCCGGAGGTCAGGAATGCCGGCGAACAGCTGAGCCCAGTTTCGCCGGACCTGTTCGGCGCCGGTGAAGCTCTGTGCCGGGTGAGCTGGTGTCTCGTTGAGGTAGTCATCGGCAAAGCAATCGACGAGGGCGTCCAGGTCGTGGGCATTGGTCGCGGCGGCGAGCCTCGTCACCAGGGACTCGGGATCGGGTGAGTCATCCATCGAATGCTTCCTTTCGATCATGTTGGCCATATTGAATACGGTAGCATAGAATGAAATACGTGGACACGGAAAAAAGCACACGAATTTATGACTCGCGAAACCGGCAGGTGCACGCGCGCAAAAACCGAGACGCGATTCTTGACGCGGCCCGGGAACGCTTTCTAGCTGACGGCTATGTCTCAACGACGATCGCGTCGATCGCCGCGGCCGCTGGACTGGCAGTCGATACCGTGTACAAGGCCTTTGGCGGCAAACCGGGGTTGGTGCGGGCGATCTACGATCGGAGTCTGGCCGGCGAGGGGTCGGTCGCCGCGGCAGAGCGGTCGGACGACCTGCGGGACTCCGCACACGACGGCCGTGCCCTCGTGCGGGCCTGGGGGGTTCTCACCTCGGAGGTGGCGCCGCTGGTCGCACCGATTCATCTTCTGGTTCGCGACGCCGCCATTGTCGACCCAGAGATGGCGACTCTCCTCCGGCAGAACGACGCGCTGCGCCGTGAACGCATGCGCGATAACGCGCGGGCACTCGCCGACCGGGACTTCCTTCGAAATGGGATCTCCCTTGAGCACGCCACGGACGTGCTGTGGGCGTTCAGCTCGCCCGAGCTCTACGAACTGCTCGTCGTGCGCTGCGGGTGGGATCCGGTGCGCTTCGGCCAATTCATCGGTGACTCGATTGGTTCGGCACTCGTGGACTGAACTGCGCGACGCAACCGGAAGAGCGCGTCCTTGCCCGGACTCCAGGTTCGGTGTTCGCCTCTAGTCCTCGATCTTGATGCCGAAGTGCCGGGCGAACACGGTGGCCAGATCCGAGACCTGATACGGGTTCACGGTGGCCCCGCGCAGTCCCTCGAGGCCGGTGAGCCCGCGCAGCTCCGCGCCGCGCAGGTCCACGTGTTCGAGCTTGGCGCGGGTGACATCGAGGCTCGTGACCGTGGTGTTGACGAAGGACATCCGATGCGCCGCCGCACCCCCGAGGTCCAGCTCGTCGATCGTGCAGTCGGTGAAGAGAACGTCGCGCAGCTCCGCGCCGCGCAGGTTCACGAAGCCGAGCTTGCAGTTGCTGATGTGCACGGACTGCCAGCTCGCGTCGTAGAACTCGGCGGAGCCGATTCGGGAACCCTGCAGCTCGACATCCCTGAAGCGCGACCGCGGGGCGGCGAGAATCGGGGCGTCGAGGCGCTCGATCCTGGTCTCGACAAAGCTCGCGGACCGCAGGTCGCAGCCGTTTGCCGACAGGTCGAGGAACTCGCATTCGCTGAACGAGGCGGCTGCCAGGCTTCGGCCGCCGAGGTCGGCCGAAACGAATCGAAGCCCATCGTAGCTCTCGCGGGCCTCGAGCGTCTCGGGGTCGCCGTCGGTGAGGTCGACGAGGACGAGACGCTCGATCTTGGGGGACAGGGTCGTGAGCTTGGCCATGGTCCAAGCATGCCGTGTGCAGACGGGCGGCCGGGCGAGTTGCCAGCCGACCGTGACGGGTGTACCAACGAGTCATGACATTTGACCAGATTGTTGAGGGCGTCGGGAAGGTCATCGACGCCGCCGGGGTGGCAGCAATCGTGGTCGGGGCCCTCGCGGCAGCCGTGATGGCGTCGATGCGGGCGATTCGCCGGGCCGGCGCCGTCTACACGCCGTTCCGCCGCTTTCTCGGCCGCTCGATCCTGCTCGGCCTGGAGCTCCTCGTGGCGGCCGACATCATCCGCACCGTCGCGGTCACCCCCACCCTCGAGAGCGTGGCCGTGCTCGGCGGAATCGTGCTCATCCGCACGTTCCTCAGTTTCTCGCTCGAGCTGGAGATCACCGGTCGTTGGCCCTGGCAGAAGGCGCCGGACGGCAGCCAGCAGCCGGACTGACCGGGTCAGCCGAGCAGCTCGGGCCGCTTCCACTCCTGCCCGTGTACGTGCTGATCGAGGAAGGCGAACACGGTCTCGTACCAGACCACCGCGTGTTGGGGCGCCAGAACCCAGTGGTTCTCGTCGGGGAAGTAGAGGAACTTGTGCCGCGTCGTGCCGTCCGGCTCGGCGTGGTGCTCCGCCAGCTTCGACCACAACCGCAGGCTCTCGCCGATCGGCACGCGGTAGTCGTGGTCTCCGTGGATCACGAGCATCGGGGTGACGATGTCGCGCACGGCGTGGTGCGGCGAGCTGTCGATCATGCCCTGCGGCGAGAAGATGCTCTGCCAGTACCAGGAGTTGTCGGTTGTGCCATTGAACTGGTCGAGCGCCCACAGGCTGGCGTGGCTCACGATCGCCCGGTAGCGGTGCGTGTGGCCGGCGATCCAGTTGGCCATGTACCCGCCGAACGAGCCGCCCATCGCGGCCGTCTTCGACTCGTCGATGTCTGCTCGAGCCTCCGCGGCATCCGTGATCGAGAGCAGGTCCGTGTACGGCCTGGCGCCCCAGGCGTTCCAGCCGCGCGCGATGAAGTCGAGACCGTAGCCGGTGGAGAGCGCGGGGTCCGGCAGCAGCACGGCGTACCCGCGAGCCACCGCGAGGGCCGGGCTCCAGCGCCAGCTCCAGGCATTCCAGCTGTTGAGCGGGCCGCCGTGGATCCAGAGCAGCATCGGGGCCGGATGCTCGGCCGAGGCGCCCTCGGGCAGCAGCAGCCACCCGCGCACCCGCGCGCCATCCTCCGCCCGGGTGTCCACCTCGGTGATCGAGCCGGGCACCGTCGGAAGCGGTGCCGGGGTCGCCAGGGTGACGATCGCCCCGTCGCGGCCGATCCGCACCGGATGCGGCGGGGTCACCCACGACGAGCGGAGGGCCACGAGGGCGCCGGTACGGGCGTCCACGGTGACGTTGCTGTAGCTGAAGTCGTCGGTGGTGAGCCGGGTCGGGGCGCCGCCGTCGAGCGGCACGCGGAAGACCGGGCCTCGGCCGTCGTGGTCGGCGGTGACGATGAGGGCGCTGTCGTCAGCGTCGAAGACGAGGCTCGACGGCCAGCGATCCCAGCCATCCGCGACCCGCGTGGCGTTGCCGCCGTCGATGTCGGCCACCCAGAGTTCCTGGTCGGCCGGGCCGCTCGGCGTGCTGAATTCGGCGCGCACGAACGCGATCCGGCGTCCGTCGTGACTGATCGCCGGCACCTCGAAGTCGACGCGCTCGACGTCGAAGAGCGTCGTGTGTTGCCCGGTCTCGACGTCGATCGCCTCGATCACGAACCGGCCGGAGCGCTGCTCGGGCCGTCGCAGGGAGGCGATCAGGGTTCGACCGTCCGGCGCGAGCACCTGGCCCGCGGTGTCGGCCGAGCGGCCGGGCCTCGGGGTGAGGTCGCGTGGGCGGGGGAGGTGGGGCGGGTACGGAGTCGGGGCTCCGGCCTCCGCGAGGGGTGGCGTCGGGGCCACCGTCTCGGTGAGATTCGACAGGTCGAGGGCGAGCAGGTGCGGCTCGGCCGGCCCGAGATCGTGGTCCCAGTACCGCACCGGGTAGCCCTCGTGCAGAATCGCGGCCACCTTCTTGTCCTTGCGCTTCTTCCGCGCCTCGGCGTCCGCCTCGAGCCCGTCGGCGCTGGGCACCAGGTCGGCCGCGATCACGATCGTGTCTGACTTCGTCGCGACCGCGGCGATCCCGGACACCCCGCCGGCCAGGCGAGTGACGGCGCGAGCCTCGCCGCCGGCGGCGGGCAGAATCCACAGTTGGGCGGCCTCGGTGTCCTTCTCGGCAGAGGCATCCGGGCGGCCGGAGACGAAGAGGATGTCGCCGGATGCCGTGAACGCGACCCCGGATTCGCCCTTCGCCGAGCGAGTCAGTCGCGTCGGCACCCCCGACCCGTCGGCAGGCACGGACCACAGCGCGCGCTCGTACGACGTCGCATCCCTGGCCAGCGTCGCCACGGTCAGAACCACGCGGCTCCCGTCCGGTGAGAGCGCCAGGCTCTCCACCCGAGGCAACGCGATGTAGTCGTCGAGCGAGCGAAACGGAAGAAGCTGAGTCTCTGTTGACATGCGTCTACGCTAGCCGGGACGGCGCCGCCCACGGCATCCGCAGTTCGGGCCCGCCGAGAACACTGTCTCGACGGGCCCGACGCGGCTACCGGATACCCGGCTAGAGCACCGCCGGCAGCAGCACGCGGTTGATCGTGTGGATCACCCCGTTGCTGGCCTGGATGTTGATGGCGGAGAGAACGAGTCGCGGGTCGCGGAATGCCGGGTTGGCGTCGCGGAGCGTGATGCCGCGAGGCTTGACCACGCCGCCGTTCGCCATCGTCAGCGAGTGCGCGGTGAGCACGGCCACCGGGCCGAGCTTGCGGTCCGCCACCTCATGGTAGAGCAGCACGTTCTTGATCTGGGCGATGCTCAGGGCACTCGTGATCGTCGACAGGGCGGCCGCCTCACTGGCCGGGGCCGCGCCCGTGAGGTCCTGCACGAGGCGTTCGAAGGCCTGGTCGTTCGGCGCGAACACCGTGAACTTGCGACTCGTGTCTGACAGCACCGGGGCCAGCCCGGTGGCCAGAACGGCCTGTACCAGAATGTCGTAGTCGTAGGGGTTGTTGTCGGGCGTGCCCCCTCCGGAGGCTGCGACGGCCACGTCGACGATCGATCCGGGTGGCGTCTGGCCGCCGTTGTGGGCGGATGCCGGACCGGCGGTTCCCACCACAAGGGCCGCGGCGACGAGGGCGGTGACGATTGCGCTTTTCTTCACGGTGTACTCCTTTGTTCCAGCCCGTGAACGGGCGTACGGATGTTCCTATGGAGTACTTCCGCCCCGACGCGCGATTGGATGCACTCGCGGCGAGTTTTCTTTTGTCGTCTTCTCAGGCAGCGGGGGCCTGCGAGATGCGAACGGTGTTTCCCGATGGGTCCCGGAACGCGCAGTCCCGCGGCCCCCAGGGCTGGTCGATCGGCTCCTGGAGCACCTCGGCGCCGGTGGCCAGCACCTTCTCGTAGGTCGCATCGAGGTCGTCGGTGCGAAAGACCATGATCGGCAGGGACCCCTTCGTGAGGAGCTCCTGCAGCGCGTCTCCGTCGGCCTCCGAGCGACCGGCATGCGGTTCGGAGAGGACGATCTCGACACCGGGCTGGCTGGCGCTGCCGAGGGTGATCCAGTGGAATCCGCCGGAGGCCACGTCGTTGCGCACCTCGAGGCCGAGCGCGTCTCGGTAGAAGGCGATGGACTCGATCGGGTCGTTGACGGTGACGTTGAAGTACTGAAGTTCGATGCTCATGCGGCAACCCTAGGATGACGCTGCGACGGCCGCTTCTCGAATCCTGCTCTGTCTCGGCGTGGGCCGCGTGTGAGCCTTGGCCACGCAGGCGGGCATGGCCCTCACCGCGCTGTGCTCCCGGGCTCGGTATGCGCTCGGCGATTCACCCACGATGGCAGTGAACCGGGAGCTGAACGACCCGAGGGAGGTGCAGCCCACGGCCATGCAGGCCTCGGTCACGGTCATCCCGTCGCGCAGAAGCGCCATGGCCCGTTCGATGCGCCGTGTGCTGAGGTAGTTGTACGGCGTCTCGCCGTACGCCGCCCGAAACTGCCTCGAGAAGTGCGCCGGCGACATGAGGGCGCGGCGGGCCATCGTCGGAACGTCGAGAGGGCGAGCGAATTCCCGGTCGATCAGGTCCCGCGCTCGGCGCAGGTGCGCGAGGTTGGCCAGTCTCTCCGGTGTCATGAGTCGAAAATAGCACTCGGCGTAGCGTGGATGGATGGGTCGAGGGGTGCCAGATCGGAGGTTGCCTTCTCAGTCACGTTGACCAGGCTCGCTGCAGGGCAGGATGGAGCCATGGACTTCACCGCGTCGAACCTGGCCCGCACCGCCCTCGTCGTGATCGACGTGCAACGCGGTTTCGACGACGCCGCGTGGTGGGGTGAGCGTGACAACCCGGACTGCGAGGCGAATATCGCGGCGCTGGTGGCCACCTGGCGCGACCACGACCGGCCAGTCGTCTTCGTTCGGCACGACTCGACGAACCCCCGGTCGCCGCTGTACCCGGGGCAGCCGGGGCACGGGTTCAAGGAAGCGCTCGTGGGGGACCCGGACCTGCTCGTGGTCAAGTCCGTCAACTCCGCCTTCCACGGCACCCCTGACCTGCACGCGTGGCTGCAGGCCGAGGCGCTGGACGGCATCGTGATCTGCGGCATCACGACCAACCACTGCTGCGAGACGACGGCCCGGGTGGGCGGAAACCTCGGCTACGCGGTCCTCTTCGCGCTCGATGCGACGCACACCTTCGACCGGAGGGATCTGGAGGGCGTGATGGTTCCGGCGTCGGAGATCCGACGGATGACCGCCCTCAACCTCCAGGGTGAATTCGCGACGGTCGTCAGTACGCAGGATCTCGTCCTCGCCTGACGTCGCGGGCCCGGCGGGCGTGGCGCGCCAGCGGTGCCGGTTCGGACGAGCCAGTCGTGGCGGGAGTGAATGGTCCGGCTGGCGACTAGTCGCGCCAGTCGAGGTCGATGCCCTCCCGCGTCAACGCGGACTCGATGATGCCTCGGGCCCGGTCGACCTGCGCCTCGAGCGTGTCCGGGTCCGTGGTCAGGCCCGCCACCACGTCATCCAGTGCTCGTAGTCCGGCGCGGGTCAGGAGCTGTTTCTCGTTGGTGACCCACTCCCCGCGGTGGGCGAGTATCGCGTGGCCCGCCCGGCATCCAGCCGTTCCGATGAGGCCGGCGCATTGGGCGGTCCGCCCCTGCCTGGCGTGGCCCGCCTTGGCGTAGTGGAGCGTCAGGTCCGTTCCGGGCCACCAATAGGCCGGAGCGCTTCGTCGCAGGGCGTCGGGATAGGCCGGCCGGGGTAGCTCACCCCTCAGCGTGCGGTTCATCGCGAGTTCGGCCAGCAGGATGTAGGTGGGGATGCCGGCCTGATGGAAGAGCAGGGCCTCGACGGTGAACTCACCGCGCTCCGCGTCGCTCTGGATGGCGTCGATCCTGTCCAGGTCGCGGTAGTGGATGTCGATGGGGCGCCCGTCCACGGTGAATGCTCCGCCCCCGTTGAAGAGCGGCCCCCAGCCGCCGATGTCGGTCGTCTGGCCGTCCCAGCCGAGCGCCCGAACGTGGTTCGGGTCGAAGCTGCCGCGATAGTAGATCGAGAAGTCCCAGTCGCTGTCTGGCCGGCTCGTGCCCTGCGCGCGCGAGCCGCCGAGCGCGACGCCGACGGCGCCGGGCAATCGGATCAGGGAGTCGGCCACGAGATTCGGGAAATCCTCATCGGTTGCCATGCCCCGAGACTATCGTCACGAGTCGCGGGAGGGGGACGAAAGACCCCCTCGCGACCACGGCCCTCCGAAATCATGGCAATGCCGGGCACGATGCCCGCATCGTCTCGAAAGGCCCTCTGCCATGTCTCGTACTTACGTCGTCACCGGATCCGCCAGCGGCATCGGAAAAGCCACCCGCGACCTTCTGCTCGAACGCGGGGAACTGGTGATCGGGGTCGACATCCGAGACGCCGACGTCACCGTGGACCTTTCGACGGCCGAGGGTCGCACCGCCCTCGTCGAGAAGGTCACCGAGCTGAGCGGCGGTGTCGTGGATGCCGTGCTTGCCATTGCCGGCCTCGCCACTCCGACGGCGACGACCGCTGCCGTCAACTTCTTCGGCACCGTCGCCACGCTTGAGGGCCTGCGCCCCCTTCTCGCCAAGTCACCCGCGCCCCGAGCGGTTGCCGTGTCGTCCATGGCGTCGCTGTTCCCGCCGGATGACGCACTGCTGGCGGACCTGCTTGCCGGAGACGAGGCGGAGGCGATCGCCCGCGCCACGGTGCTCGAGGCGGGTGGCCCCGAGCAGGGCAACCTGATCTACGGAACCACCAAGCGCGCGCTCGCGCAGTGGATTCGCCGGCATGCCGCGACCGCCGAGTGGGCGGGAGCCTCCATCCCGCTCAACGGAGTCGCCCCGGGGGTGGTCGAGACGCCGATGACGGCGGACCTGATCGCCACGGCGCAGCAGCGCGAGCAGCTGACCCAGATGGTGCCGATGCCGCTCAACGGCATCTTCGAGCCGAGGTCGGTCGCCTACCTGCTCGCCTGGCTGTCCAGCGAGGAGAACGCTCACCTCTGCGGGCAGATCGTGTTCATCGATGGCGGATCGGATGTGGTGATCCGCGGAGAATCCACCTGGTGACCCCTACTGGCCGCATACCCTCCCGACCCAGTCGTAGAACTCCGACTTGACCTCGGGAGAGACGGCCACGCGAAAGTAGGCGTCAGCGAACGATCCCGCCTGGGCATGGAACGGGATGAGGGTGCCGATCTTGTCTTCGGAGATGACGTGGGTTCCGCACCGGGAGGGAACGTAGTCCAGCGTCAGGGTGGTGCGCGGGCTCGCGGCCGTGAAGGTGAGGTCGAGCGTTCTCAATTCGCCCTCGACCGGGATCAGCAGGGTCGTTCCCGTCGTGGAGAGCAGTCGCACGGATCCCGAGGCGCCGGTCGGGGCGATCACGACGTCGAGAAGGGCGATCTCTTTGCCGTTCCGCTGCTCAAACCGAAGATGCGGGGCCGGCACGATCGTGGCCACCCGCTCGAACGCCTGCTGTCCGCAGTCCTGGGCGTGCAGGGTCTGGAGGGAGTCGAACGGCACCGTCGGCGTGAGGGTCTGACGGAACTCGGTTCCGTGCGCGTCTTTGCCGGTGATCGACACCGAGGGCTTGGTGTTCGGCGCATCGCACACCGCCGGTGGGACCTCGGCCGAGAAGTCCGTCGTCGTGCCGGCGACGAGGGTATAGGGCAGATGACCGGCCGTGCCCGTGCCCGCGAAGTAGGGCGAGACGAAGGTCGCCGTGGTGATGACCACGGCGGCGGAGCCGTGGTTCGTGATCTCCACCTCGAGTCGCCGGGGCGCATAATCGGACCGGTTCTGGAACAGGGCCACCGAGAGCTTCGGCGCAGACGCGGGCGCAGTCGAGCACCCGCCGAGGAGGGCCATCGCGGCCGCTGCGGCGAGCATCCCGGCCAGAAGGCGCATCGAACGAAGTGTCGGGCGACTCGTCATCGGTCTCCCCTCGGTGTCGCGTCGCCCGCGGGTGCCGCGGGCAAACCAGTACACTCCAGAATTATGGTCGGTCCCCGGGTTTCCCCGCGCGCGGCATCGCGGCGAGCGTGGATGATCGGCGGCGTACTGCTGCTCGCGACTGTGGTGATCGGGCTGGCCGTGCAACCCGGCACGCCGTTCTCCACCGTTCTGAGCATCTTCGGGATGGTCCTCTTTTCGGCGTCGTTGGTGGTCTTCGCGTTCGGCATTCGCGGGCATGGCAGCGTCACGGCGCGCAAACCGCTGGGGACCGCGGCGTTGACGGCATTGGCTATCTGGGTGCTGGTGATCCCGACGCTCGAGGACCTCTACTTTTCCCGCGACTACCCCTCGGGCCCGCTGCTGGGACTCGGCGACATCGACTACTTCGTGCGGTTCGCGACGGCGTTGGTCGCCGTCGTGCAGATCGCTCGCGCCGGCGTCGTTCCCCGGCCGTGGAACTGGGCTCCGACCTGGGTGTTGGCGGCTACCGCCGCGGAGTGGCTGATCGAGGTCATCGCCTTCGGTTCCCTGCAGGGTGATCAGCAAGTGGCCGCGGGTGCGTTGATGAGCCTGGGCGCCCTCGTGCGGGTCGGCGGTGCGGTGTTCCTCGGCATCCTCGCGATTGTGCTCGCGAATCGTTCGAGTGGCGCGCAGACCGTGCCGGTCTACCGCACGTCGGACTAGGCTCCGCCGCGGTCAGGGCCGGTAGTCGTCTGGCCGTTTGTACAGCGAGCTCGCGTTGTCGTGGTCAAACGTCCTGGCTCCGCCCGACGGCCCAGAGCCCAGACCACCGATCGTCTTCAGCAGCCGTCCCAGCCCTCGAAGAACTCTCATGACGGCGCCTTCCTCTGGAGCGAAGCGTAGCGTGGATGTCGGGGGCAGGCGGGATACTCGGCACACCGAGAACGAAGGGATGCGCTCATGACGACTCAACCCGTGCCGGTTGACCCCCCGGAGCTACCGCGCAGCCTCGCCTTTGCGCAGGGCATGATCATTCCCGCCGGGCCGGTGCTCTATGTCGGCGGGCAGAACGGAACGGACAGTACCGGCGCACTGCTCGACGGGCTCGAAGCGCAGACCGCACAGGCCTTGCGCAACGTGCTCGCGGTGTTGGCCGAGGCCGGAACGGGACCCGAGAACGTGGCCAAGCTCACCATCTACCTCGCCGTCGGCATCGACCCCGGGGCCGCATACGCAGCGACTCGATCGGTGTGGGGGGATCACCGCACCGCCGTGACCGTGCTGGCCGTCACGCCGGCCCGGCAAGGCGCTCTCGTCGAGATCGAGGCGGTCGCCACGATTCCCGATCGCTGATGCCCGGTGCCGGGCACCGTCAGGTGCGCCCGGTGAGGCCCCACGACGTCATCGCCTCGAGGAGGTGGGCGGGCGTGAGCATGAACCTGGGCTCGAGTTCTTCCCAGCCCGGCTCCTTCACTCGCCGCGAGAAGGCGGCGTGGTCGGCGTCGATCTGATTCGACTCGTCAAGGCCACCGCCGCCCTCGCCCATCAGGCTGAGGTGGTAGATCCAGGTGGACCCGTCGGCCTCGGTGTGGCGGAACGTCGCCTCGAAGACCGCCCGTTCGGCGGGGAGCGACAGAAGGCTCTCGTCATACCGGTCGTTGAGCATCCGCATCCACTCCTCGAACTCCTCCTCCCGCCCCTCGCGTATTCGCGCGCGGCTGAGCTCGAGTCGCAGGCCGTCGGGCACGGTCGGGGGCATCGCGTGGCCGGGAAAGTCCCGTGCGGTGGGGCGGAACGGGATGAACGGCTTGTCATCGGTCATGCGACCATCCTCCTAGGTTGAACGCATGTACTTCGCGGGAGTTGTGCCGGAGGACTTCCCTCCACCGCCGACGGTGGACGAGATTGCCGAGAGCTTCATGGTCCCGGTGATGTCGTTGAGTCGCCAGCCCTCACTGGTCGAGCTGGACGCGGGATCGACCGGATCGTCGGTCGACGGTTCCCCGGTGACGCTCGACAGCGTGTCCCTCTCGTACACGCTCTATCGCAATCATGACGACCGCGAGGATCCGGCGAATCTCGCGAGCCTCGGCGCCTCGGAGCGGGAGGCCCTGCACTCCGTTCCCCTGGGGCCCCTGCCCGAGTGGATGCGAGTTCGACGGGCGCTCATGCGGTTTCCCACCCTGTGGGAGGCGGTGATGACCACTCGCACTCGGCACGTCCCCAATCAGGCTCCGCAATCGACGCTGGTCGATCACGCCAACCACATTCTGACCAACCTGTTCCGCGAGGAGCGCGTGCGCGGCGGGTTTCCCGGCGAACTCGATTCCCCCGTGACCGAGCGACACATCGACCACGTCGCCGTGTCGGTTGATGGAATCGACGTGCCCGGCATGCGCATCGACACCGACCCGCACGTGTTCGCCGTGGGCGCCGCCCTCGGCGACCGGATACTCACCGCGGTGGTCGCCCGCGATCATCTCCCGTTTGTGACCCTCGCCTTCGTCACACGGTGCGGGTCGCGCAAGTAGGCAGCCGCGCTACGGGGCGAGCCGGTAGGTGTGCTCGACGACATCGCGACCGAGGCCATCGGCGAACGAGGTCTCGGTGCCGATCTCCGCGAATCCTGCCCGCGCGAGCACCCTGGCGGACCCGGGATTGTGCTCGGCGACCCGGGCGAAAAGCGGCCTGGTCGTCTCCACGGAGAGGAACGCGCCAAGCGCTGCGGATGCGAGCCCCTCTCCCCATCGAGCCGGGTCGATCCAGTACGAGACCTCACGGTCGCCGTCCATGGTGAAGCTCGCTATGGTTCCCACCAGGCCGTCGCCGTCGTCGATCGCCCGCAGGATCACCGAGGGATCGTTGCGCACGCGCTCGTAGTGGGTGTCGAAGGCGACCCGATCGGACGGATCGGCACGGGTGAACGCCGCCATTTCGACTGCTGCCGGGTGCCGCTCCCACTCGAAGAGCTGGTCCGGTTCACTGTCCCTCAGGTCCCGAAGCGTTATCGTCACGCGCCCACCCTAAGGGCTCGCGCCGACAGACGATCCGCGAAGGCATCACGATCGCGACTCGGGCGTCGTGTACGCACTCGGCGTCTCGATCACCGCAAGCGTGCAGCGCGAGATGCAGACGAGGCGCTCCTCGCGGTCGGAGATCCGAACCTCCCAGACCTGCACCCGTGCGCCGCGATGGATCGCACGGGCGACTCCCGTCACCCAGCCACCGGCCACCGGCCGGAGGTGGTTGGCGTTGATCTCCATGCCGACCACATGGAAGTGGTCACGATCCACGGCGAGAAACCCCGCGATCGAGGTGAGCGTCTCCGCGAATGCGACGGATGCACCGCCGTGGAGCACCCCGGCCGGCTGCGTCGTGCGGGCATCCACCGGCATCCGACCCCGCAGAAAATCGGGTCCGATCTCGGTGATTTCGATTCCGAGGGTCTCGATGAGGCAGCCGCGGCCCATGTCCCCGAGAACGCTCAGTGGCACCTGACCGTGCCAGATCGACTCGACGGCCATTGTGAAATCCCTTCTCATGCGTGCGCGATGCCCGCGATGTGGGTGTTGAACGGCAGAAACGGAGTGTGCACGCGGTAGAGGTCGATGGTGACGGTCTCGAACCCGGCGGCTCGAACCGAATGCTCCAGGTCGCGTTCGCACGAACAGCCCTCGAAGGTCCAGGCCCAGGGACGACGGAGAATCCGCTGGGCGGCACGGGTGGGCGTGCCGCTCCTCGCGACGACGTGTTCGAGGAAGCGGAAGGTGCCACCGGGGCGCAGGATGCGCCGGATCTCGGCGAGCACCGCCTCCGGATCCTGCACCGAGCAGAGTACGAGAGAGGAGATCACGGCATCGACACTGTGGTCGGCGAGTCCCGTCTGCTCGGCCAGGCGCTCGCGAAGGTCGAGTCGCACGCCGGCCCGGTGGGCCGACGCGCGCAGCCGGGCGTGCATGTATCGGTTCGGCTCGATGGCGATGAGCGTGCCGCCGGGTTCGAGGTAGCGGAGGTTGGCTCCGACGCCGGACCCGATCTCGACGACCGCGCGCGGAAGCCCGGCGAAGACGCGCCGTTTGTGACGGCGGAGAGTCCGCTCCAGATAGGGGTCCATCATCCGGAAGAACGCCGCATTGAACCGGCCCCGGCCGGCGTGCAGTTCGAACCCGGTCGGAGGAGAGGTGGTGGTGGTTGAGTCGTGGTCCATCCGACCAGCGTGCCGCGCGCCGCCAGCACGGTCAGGCGTGGAATTACCTCAGTTCGCCGATCCCTCTCACTGAGCGTGGGTGGCGTACCACGCGGCGATCTGGGCCCGCGACCGAAAGCCGAGCCGCAGGCGGATGCGTTCGACGTGGCCCTCGGCGGAGCGTTCGTCGATGCCCAGCCGCGTGGCGATCTCGCGGTTCGTGCACCCCTCGCTGATCAACGCCGCGACCTCGCGCTGGCGGGCAGTCAGCATTCGGGCGCCGCGCCTCGGGGCGCGAACGCCGAGGAACCGACGCACCGTCGTGACGAGCGCATGGGTGTCGCCCGCGTACGGCAGATGCGAGCGGCCGGGCAGCACCACGAGCGTCGCACCGGCGATGCCGTCGGCCAGCGCGGCGGCCTGCTGTACCGGGGCCGCACGGTCGTGGTCCCGATGGACCACCAGTGTCGCGGCGCTCACTCGAGCGAGGAGGTCCGTGACGTCGAGCGCATAGCTCATCGCCAGCATCGACCGCGCAGTGGCGGCAGTCGAGCAGGCTCGTTGGTAGCGACCGAATTCCTTGCGCGTCGTCGCGTCGGCGTCGGGCGCGAAGATGTCGGTGAGCACGTCGGACCCGAGCCCCCAGTGCGACTCGACCAGTGCGAGCACGTGCTCCCGCGCGCTCGGCGGAGAGATCGCCGCGCCAGAAACCCAGCCGCCGTAGAGCACCAGCCGCCGCACGGTGTCCGGATGCGCTGCCGCCCAGGCCACCGCCACCAGGGAACCCATCGAGGTGCCGACCAGATCGAAGGGTTCATCACCGAGCGTCGTGATGACCGCGGTGAGCTGCTCGAGTTCGTAGGCCATCGAGGGTGGCCGGGTCGAGGGAGCCGACAACCCGCATCCGGCACGGTCGTACCGGATGAGCCGGCAGCCCTGCGCCAGGCTCTCGTAGAACGCCCGCTCTTCTGGCAGCTCCCAGCTCAGCTGCAGATGACTGAGCCAGCCCGCGACGTAGACCACCGGACGACCGGCGCCGATCGAGGCGTATGCCACGATGGTGCCGTCGGTCGTCGTGACCCGGGCAATCTCCTGCTGCACTCTTCCATTGTGCAGCGGTCGTCAGTGCCGGGCGAGTTCCGAATGAGCGTCGGTGTCGATCGCGGCGATGGCGGCATCGATCATGTCGGCCGCCGACTGCGGATTCACCGTGACGATTGCCATGGCGGCGAACACGAGTCCGGTGCAGGTGGTGGAGATCCGCGCCCGTTCGGCCGGGTCGAGGTGGGGCCGAGCAGCCAGCACGCCGGCGGTGATCGCTTCGCCGAGGTCGTCGCAGTACGTGTTGATGACGCTTCGCAGGGCCGCTTCGTGAGCAAGGGGAGTGCCCGTGGCGTTCAGGAGCAGGCAGCCATTCGCGGCCAGGGAGGTGTTCCCGTTGAGCAGCATGACTCGAAGTTCGTGCAGGTAGGCGCGGAGAGCGTCGGGCGGAACCGGGACGGCCCGAAGCCGTGCCAGGCGGGGATGCACGATGTCCACGAAGTAACTCTGCACGGCCTCATCGAAGAGACCTCGTTTGCTGCCGAACGCGTGATAGATGCTCGACCGGTTCAACCCGGTGGCAGCTTCGAGCTCGGCAATGCCCGTTTGCTCGTAACCCTCATTCCAGAACACCGTGCGCGCGGCCCGGACGACGTCTTCCTTGGCGTAGGAGCGCGTGCGGCTCATGAGTGTTTCCCAACGAATTGAATTGAACTGACCGGTTCAGTATAGTCGGGAACGACCGGTTAATCGCGGTCCGGCTCCGGGTGATCCCGCCCTGGTCGATTGGTCTTTCAGACGCACACACGAGAGTAGAGATGCCATGCGCGCACTCATCCACCACTCCTTCGGCGATCCCTCCGAGGTCCTGACCGTCGAAGACGTCGCGACGCCCGAGCCGGGTGCCGGCGAGGTGCGGGTGCGCACGATCCTGTCGACGATCCACAACCACGACCTGTGGACGATCCGCGGCACCTACGGTTTCAAGCCAGAGCTGCCGGCGCGCGCGGGAACCGAGGCGGTCGGCGTCATCGATGCGCTCGGAGAAGGGGTCGAGGGGCTCACCGTCGGCCAGCGGGTCGTCACGGGCGGCACCTTCGGGGTGTGGGCGGAATTCTTCGTCGCGAAGGCCGCGAACCTGATCCCCGTTGCCGAAAGCATTCCGGACGACGTGGCAGCCCAGTTGGTGTCGATGCCGTTCAGCGCGATCAGCCTTCTCGACTCGCTCGACCTGTCGGGAGGCCAGTGGATCGTGCAGAACGCCGCGAATGGTGCCGTCGGGCGTCTCCTGGCACAGCTCGCGGCAGCCCGCGGCATCAACGTGCTCGGGTTGGTCCGTCGGGCGGCCGGGGTCGAGGAACTCGCGGCCCAGGGCATCGGCAACATCGTGGCCACTGACACCGACGACTGGAAGACTCGCGTCCGCGACATCGTGGGGGAGGCCCCTCTCACAGTCGGCGTGGACTCCGTCGGTGGCGCTGCCAGCGGTGACGTGCTGTCTTTGCTGGCCGAGAACGGCACTCTCGTCGTCTTCGGCGCTATGCAGTCCCCGGTGATGGAGATCAGCTCGGGCGACGTCATCTTCAAGCAGGCCACCATCAAGGGATTCTGGGGGAGCAAGGTGAGTGCCAGCATGCCTGGCGAGAAGCGCGGCGCGCTCTTCACCGAACTCATCACGCGCCTCCAGGATGGAACCATCACCCTTCCCGTGGAAGCGACCTACAGTTTCGAGGATGCCCGCGCGGCGAGCGCCGCGAATGCTGTGGCGGGTCGAGTCGGCAAGATCCTCCTCCGCCCCTAGACGGCGGGAGGCCGCCACGGCTCGTGCGCGTGCGCGAGCCAGACCAGCTCGGGGTCGAGCGCGCGCACCAGAAGCTGGCCTTCGGTGTGCGGTTCGTCGAGCTCGCCGAACCACACCGCCACGTCGCCGCAGATGACGATCGGACGCCCGCCGCTCTCGACGACGACCACCTGCGTGCCGCGGGTGTGCCCGGGCGCCGGCACGAGCCGCATCCCCGGGAGCAGCTCGAACTCGCCGTCGACCGGCACGTACCGCACTCCTGGCGCGTCGACCCACTCGCGAATGGTGTAGTCGTTCTCGGTGCGGGCGTCCTCGAGTTCCCGGCGCTGCACGTAGATCGGCGTGCCGGCGAAGAGACGGTTGCCACCGCAATGGTCGAAGTGCAGGTGGGTGTTCACGACGAAGTCGATGCCGGAGAGGTCGAATTCCTGCTCGCTCAGTGGGCTGATGACGGGATCCATGTCGGCCACCGCCGGGTGCAGCTCCGTCATGCCGGTGTCGACAAGCACGCGGCCATCCGGATGGTCGATGACGTGCACGTAGACCGGCATCCGCTCGCCCTCGGCGAGCAGCTGGGCAACGAGAACCGGAGTGACGGTGATCGGTGTGGGGGCGTTCATGGTCGTACGCCCGCTTCGGTGGGGGACGGGTGAGCCATGGCGACCTCCAATGTCTTGTTCATTCTCCCTCGGGGCCGACGGATTTCCGCCTAGGGCGCCGAATAAGCCCAAGGATCGGCTGGTTAGCCGCAACTAAGACCAGGGCGGCCGCCGCGGCAATTGAGGCGGCGGCGATCAATGCGGCGGTCGGCCACCCCCACCACACGACGACGGTTCCGCCCACGCTCGTGCCGAGGCTTCCGCCGATGAAGTAGATGACCATGTAGACGCTGTTGAACATTGCCGGCCGCGCCGGGGCGATGCCGAGCACGCGGCTCTGATTGGCGACCTGCGCGGCAAACAGGCCAGCGTCAAACAGCGCCAGGGCGCCGAGCATCACGGGAGGGAGATCCAGCGAGAACCCCAACCCGACCGAACAGGCGAGAGCGAGCGCCAGGCCGGCGACGATGATCCTTCCGCTGCCGTACCGATCCGCCAGCGAGCCGGCCACTCGGGTGGCGGCAATGCCGGCGAGTCCCGCCAGGGAGTAGAGCCCGATGCCCGTGGGCGACATGCTCACCGGCGGAACGGCGAGGGCAACAGACAGGCTCACCCACACCAGGCTGAAGGAAAAGAACCAGAGCGACCCGGAGATCGCCGCGATCCGCAACGTTCGATGCGTCTTGAGCAGCGCGGGAAGCGAGCGGATGGCCGCCCAGTAGGACACTGACGGGGACGGTGGCCGTCGCGGAAGGGTGAACAGCGCGGCGATCGCGAAGAGAACACAGGCCGAGGCGAACACTAACAACATCGGGCGCCACCCGAGCCAGTCCGCTACGGCACCGCCGACGATCCGTCCCAGCAGGATCCCTGCGGAGATCCCTGCGGTCACCGCTCCCAGCGCCCGGCCGCGACGCTCCGGCAATCAACAGCCCGAGCCCGAGCACGAGAACATTCGACGCCGATCCCGCGGTCAGCAGCCCGGCGCCGAGCACCGCGAGCTGGGCGGCGATCAGC
This sequence comes from Lacisediminihabitans sp., assembly GCF_043726815.1. NCBI lineage: Bacteria > Bacillati > Actinomycetota > Actinomycetes > Micrococcales > Microbacteriaceae > Lacisediminihabitans > Lacisediminihabitans sp. The sequence goes on along the minus strand of NZ_JAYSJZ010000082.1, from coordinate 1,397 downwards.
CGGTCAGCGCGCACGCGGTCGACCAGCGGCACCAGCAGGGCAAGCCCGAACATGTAGCCCAGGATCGGTGTCGCGGCAATGGCTGTCACCACCGGCAGGGACGCCCCGACGTCGGACGCGACGGCACGAAGTTCCGGTTGGATCGCGTAGCTGGTTGACGTAGCCACCGCCGCCGCGAACGACAGGAACGTGATCGCCAGCGGGCCGAAGTGTTCGGTCGAGACGCCGAGAGGGGCAGATTCGAGAGAAATGTTCACTCACTCGACGCTACGAGTGCGCCTCGGGTGAGGCTGGCTCTTTTCGGACCTCACCGCCCACGCGGTCGCCGGATCAGTACCAGTTCGACGACTGGGAGTGCGCCCACGCCGAGCACGGCGTGCCGTAGCTACGGCTGATGTAGCCGAGACCCCACGCGACCTGTGTCGTCGCATTGGTCTGCCAATCGGCTCCGACTGAGGCCATCTTGCTCCCCGGAAGAGCCTGCGGGATGCCGGCGGCGCCGCTGGGATTGTGGGCCGTGTACGACCAGCCCGACTCCTTGCTCCAGAGCTTGGCGAGACAGGCGAACTGCGCGTCGCCCCAGCCATACTTCGAGGCCGCCATCGCCCGGGCTGTCGCTCGGGCGCCATCCGGGGTGTTGGCCGCGGCGGCGACAGCGGCTGCGGCGGCCGCCGCAGCGGCGGTGCGGTCGACCTCGGCCGCAGCCGCCTGAGCCGCGGCCGCCGCCGTCTCGGTCTGGTCGATCAACGACACGACTGTTCCGGTGTCGAGGAGCTTGTAGTTCGCCAGCGAAACGACCGATTGGGCCAATTGGGTCGCATCGATCTTGCCGCGCACGTCGGTGATCACGACGTTGGCGTGGCCGATGGTGTTTTCGGCCGCGCTGTCGGTCTCGGCAGCCTTTGCCCGGGCGAGCGCCGAGGTGACGTGGGGTCGTTCGCTCTTAATGCCGCCGCGAACGGAGACTTCGGCGGTCGTCGGGTTGTTCGAGCCGTGTGCCGTCGCGGAGAGCGCGAGGGTGCCGACTCCCGTCACCAGTCCGACGAGGGCGACCGATGCGGCGACCATCTGTCTGGTGCGATTGCGCTTGTGTCTGGCGGAGATTTCTTTTCGAGTTGAGGGGGGTGATTGTGTCTGCATTACGTCCAAATGGCGGAACGGCCCCAGGCATCATCGTGCCTTGCCGCGCCTCGAGTTGTGGATGCGCGGCCCGATGGGGCGGCGCGAACGAAGTTTCCAGTATGCAAAATGACTCTGGGTGAAACGCGGATTTTACCTGTACGGCCCATGTGAGGCCCGCTCGCCTAGGTGTACTGCTCAGGGACGTTGGTTGATGTGTGATGTGTTGATATGAGGAAGACCTCCGGTGGAGGGTGGAGCTGTCTAGGTCCCATTCC
>NZ_JAYSJZ010000081.1:0-10164 GCF_043726815.1 Lacisediminihabitans sp. | reverse complement strand
CAGGAGGTCGTGCTGCTCGAACTCCCCGCGCCGCGCCCGCTCGATCGCAGCAAGCAGCCGCTCGGCGCTCGCGGGATTCCGCAGCAGGTAGGCCGTCTCTGTAATCGCGTCGTAGTCGTCCTTGGACAGGATGACCGCGTTACCGTGCTTGGACACGACCTCGACAGCGGTGTGGTCCTCATTGACCTGCTGGATGAGCCCGAACAAGCTCTTGCGGGCTTCGGTGGCGCTGATCGCCGACATGATGGCCTCCGGTAAGTAGTACCTGATAGCGTACCACCCCGAGTTGCTACTCTGTGGGCCAGTCCAAGCGGATCGCCTATCGAAACTCCGGACTTACCGGGCTCGGGGCTTCCACCTTGCGGGCGCGAGTCGCAAGGTGGAAGCTGTCTTGATCGATTCGCACAAAGTCGAAGTCGACCTCATCGCCCACTATGAAGGACCGGTATCCCCCGCTCTCGATCACAGAGAAGTGGACGAAGGCGTCTTGGCCGTTGGGAAGCTCTTGCGACGAGATAGCTCCCCAACCTTTCTCTCCTTTGAAGAACTTCACGCTGCCAATAGCCATGTGTCGATCGTGTACCTGAGGCTGGGTCGGTGGCAATAATGTCACCGTGACCCGATTACCGTAAGCGGAACCTTCAGCGGCGATGACCGCCGCGGGTGAGAGCGTAAACGTGCCAGTGCCATTTCCCTGGGTTGATGGCGGACACAGTCGGGGGTATCAATGGCGGTTCGCGACTCGGGGGACGTGTTCCGGATTCCCGGCTACTTCGTATTCTGATCGGCCTGCGCGTTTGTCGCGGATAGCGGGGATCACCTGTTCACGTACTCATTCGAGCCGAACCCTATGACCGGTTGCCGCACTACCGGAGCGTCCCGAGTTGGGCGAGTTCCTCGGGCGTGAGCCGAAGGCGACCGGCAGCCACGTTCTCGAGCAGGTGGTTGGGGTTGCCTGTTCCCGGGATGGCCAGCACGTGCTTGCCTTGCTGAAGCGTCCACGCCAGCCGAACCTCTGCTGGCGTCGCCCGGTGCACCCGGGCGATCTCGAGAATCAGTTCGGGTTCGGCGCCGCGGGAACCCCCTTCGCGCCCCTCTCCGGCGATCGCGAAGTACGGCACGAACGCGATGCCCGCCTCACCGCACATCCTCAGCATGTCGTCGGCGTCCGCCGGCCGCGAACCGATGCCGTAGCGGTTCTGCACGCAGACGACCGGCGCGATGGCCCGCGCTTCAGCGAGCTGGTCGAGCCCGACATTGGAGACGCCCAAATGGCGGATGAGCCCGGCATCGCGCAGGTCGGCAAGTGCACCGAAGTGCTCGGCGATCGACTGGGCGCCGAACGAACGCAGATTCACCACATCGAGATGATCCAGACCGAGCTGGCGCAGATTCTCCTCGACTTGGCCGCGCAACTGATCTGGCGTCGCCCAGGGCAACCAGCCGCCCGAGGAGTCCCTTCCCGGGCCGACCTTCGTGGTGATCACCAGGTCTTCGGGATACGGGGCAAGCGCCCGGTTGATCAGCTCGTTGGCCGAGCGCAGCGGCGAGAAATAGAACGCTGCCGTATCGATGTGGTTCACGCCGAGGTCTATCGCCTGTCGAAGCACCCGGATCGACTGGTCGCGATCGCTCGCCGCCGAGGGGTCGAAGGCGACGCTGCCGGTCAGTCGCATCGCGCCGAAGCCGATCCGGTTGATCGTCTTGTCGCCGAGAGTCCAGGTTCCCGCATCCGCCGCCGTGATCGTGTCCCGAGTCATCCGTCGGAGTCTAGCTGCCGGTCCTCGACGCGATTCCCGAGCGAGTTCGAACGGGCGGGCCCTCCTTGTCATTCTTGGTTGGTGCTCCCTCTCGAAACGAGGGAGGAACCGTCAACGCGGTGAGTTGAGGCGGACTGGCCAATCCTCGGGGTATCGGAATGGAACCGCGACGAGTTGCACGTCATCCTCATATGTGGCTCGGCCTGGATGCGAGGTTCGCAACTCAACCCATGGGACATCGTGGCGATCCAGGAGTCCGAGGTATGCGCCCGCGAACTCGATCAAGACGCTGGCGGACTCTTTGAACCAAGAGCGGGCTCCGGGGTTGATCACCGGGTCGTAGCAGTCGGATCGAACAGTTGTCGGATCGACGTATGCGTGAGTCGCTCGGATGTTGGCATCTCTCCACCAGTCCAAGTCCGCAGCTGAGAGGTTCCCCGCCGCGGCGAGCCCATTGGCGAGCGCGAAAACACCGGGGTGAACGCCTCGTCTATTCGGCACGGCACTCTCAAATCGGCGATACAGAGTCACGCCACAAAGGTACCGTCGGCGCCAACGGATAACCGCAAGAGGACGGCCAGCGCGGCACGGCAGTGCATGACCGACCCATCCACCAGTCGGGCCGGACTGATCCTGTGTCACAAGGGAACCCTCTGCGGGTCAGATGCAGAGTTCCGGCAGAGGATCCGCATACGGGCGGTCGCACCGGCCAATAGAGCCAGGCGGGCTGACCATCTAGGCTTCGGTCATGACCTATACCTTCCGGCAGGCGTTCCGGATCGCTGAGGGTAATCGCATCGGTCATGAAGGACCGGAGCTGGTGTTGCGTGAGGGGCCGGCGGGCCGGGTTGCGATCAAGCCGCAGACGGCTGACCGGGCGGTCCAGCAAGAGGATCGCTTCGCGCTGCGCGGCGAGGGCTACAAAACGGAGGATGAAGCGCGCGAGGATGGCGAGCGTTGGATATCGGCACTTGCTTTGGGATTTGTGGCACAGCTGGTCCCCGCTGATTTTGAGACGCGGAGACCGCAAGGCCACTTCGCGCACAGCCTTCTCAATCAGCTCAACACTGAGGCCACGGGGACCGCGAAGCTGTACCACGATCAGACCGGCTTGCTGGTTGTCCCCGAGGACCCGACGCCGATGTGGGGCCGCCTCGAGGCCCAATCCGAGGCGATTCGCAACGCGGCCGCAATGGCCGATGCTGTCCGACGGGCATACGACGAGGGCCTGCGCCCCGATGAGCGGACTATGCTCGCGATCGACCTCAATAGTGCCGCAGAGAATGTGGCGGGGGATGCCGACGCTCGATTTCTCATGCTCATGTTCGCTGTCGAGGCCATGATCGAGGTTAAGCAACGATCTAACGCACAGATTGCCGTGCTTGACGAGCTAAGCAAACATCTCATCGGATTGACGGATGTTGATCCTAGCGACCGAAGCGAGGTAGTTGGCGCCTTGGCTCGACTCCGGAACGAGTCGATCGGGGCAGCAGGTCGTCGTCTCGCTGCTTCGCTCGCGCCCCGTCTCTATGGCGGCAGATCGGCGGTCGACTTCTTCCGCTATGCATACGGCATAAGGAGCAAGCTCGTGCACGGCAACGTCGGCGAGCGGCGTCCAGCAGTCGAGGTCGTGCGCGAGCTTCACGGACCGATGCTCTGGTTCGTTCGTGACCTGATCCTGGCACGCGGGGGTGCAAACTGGCCGCACCCGCTCGACGTTGTCGCTCAGGCCTAACTTGTGCAGTCCACCTGCGATACGGGCACTGCCCGCAAGTCGGACCTCTAGCGGGCACTCCCCCGTCGTCACTGTCCTCGAGAAGGAATCCGAGCGGCAGGTTCGCGTATGACCTGTCCGTAAAGATTCTGCGCTCAGGTGCCTCTAACGCGACAACAGCTCCACCGTCCCCGCCTGTCTCCCCCAACTCGTTCGGTCCATCTCCAGGCCGCCAACCTTCAACTAATTCTTTCTTTTTCTTGTTCCTTCTTTTTTATATTTTGCCCCTGTCCCACCGTCATCCCTTTATGTCCTGACCCCTTACACGTAGCGTGCGGAGTGTGAGGGGTCAGGACACGAGCTCGCTCGGGGATGACGGTGGGACAGGGGCAAAACAGGTCGTAACTATTCGTTTGCCTATTCGTTCTCAAGGAAGGGGCAAACGAATACCTCGCCCAGCCGCGCCCGGTTGTCGAGAGTCTCGATCGGGTGGCATCGAGGGCTCGGATCATTGCGAGTCGTGGCCCTCCGCCAGAAAATGTAGAGAGTCGGGTCTGCGACGCGACCGAGAGGACTGATTGCGCGATGGCGACGGTGGAGGCATACGAGACATCCGCTGGCAAGCGGTACCGGGTGCGCTACCGGAAGCCGGACCGGTCACAGACGACGAAGCGCGGCTTCAGGACCAAGCGGGAAGCCGAACTCTACCTGGCTGGCGTCGAACTGGGCAAAGCATCCGGAACCTACATCGACCCGTCGAGCGCTCGGCTGACTGTTTCTGAACTGGGATCGATCTGGATTGCCAGCCAATCGCATCTGAAGCCCTCTTCGATGGCGGTGGTGGAGTCGGCGTGGAGGCTGCATGTTCGTCCGGTCTGGGGCGAAATCCCGATCGGTGAGGTGCGTCACAGCGAGGTCCAGACCTGGGTCGCGAGGTTAGCGGATGGCACGGGGCGGGCCAGCAAGCCGAAGTCCCCTACTCTGGTGCACCGAGCCCATGGAGTGCTGTCGTCGGTACTGGAGGTCGCCGTCAGGGATCACCGGATCCCCGCCAACCCTGCGCGTGGGATTGGGCTTCCCCGAAGGGTGGGCCGGGTACACCGCTATCTCACGCACGAACAGCTTCACCGCCTGGCGGAGGCGTCAGGGCAGCATTCGACGTTGGTGCGCCTCCTTGGGTACACGGGGCTGCGCTGGGGAGAGGCGACTGCGCTCACGGTGCGCGACATCGATCGCACCGCGCGACGAATCTCCATCTCGCGCAATGCCGTCCTCGTCAACGGATTGGTCATCGTCGGGACCCCCAAGACCCACAAGCGGCGAAGCGTGCCGTATCCCGCATTGCTCGACCTCTCCCTCGCCGCCGCCTGCCAAGGCAAGCCCGACGATGACCTCTTGTTTCCCGGGCAAGATGGGGGCTTTCTCATCACCCCCATAGTCAGGCAGCGCTCCTGGTTCGATCGTGCCCTCGAATCGGCCGGCCTGCCGGAAATGACGATCCACGATCTTCGTCACACGGCCGCGAGTCTCGCGGTCTCGGCGGGAGCGAACGTGAAGGCCGTGCAGAAGAAGCTGGGCCACGCGTCGGCGGCAATGACGCTGGATACCTACGCTGACCTCTTCGACGATGACCTGAGTCAGGTCGCGGTGCGCCTGAATGACGCTGCCATCTCCACGGATGTGGTCAAAATGTGGTCAGAGGCCCAATTTGCGAATATGAAACTGGACTCCGACAGCCCCAAATTTCAAGCAAATAAGGGTAAGTAGCGGGAGCGGGACTTGAACCCGCGACACCACGATTATGAGCCGTGTGCTCTAACCACCTGAGCTACCCCGCCGGGACGCCTCCCGATCACGGGCTGCGAGAGCCCCCTGTGGGAATCGGACCCACTACCTCTTCCTTACCAAGGAAGTGCTCTACCAATGAGCTAAGGGGGCAAAACCGGCAGCCGAGTCACCCCGAAGCCGTTTTGGCACCGTTCGAGAATAGCACCCGCGAGAGCACCGCCCGCACGCGATCATTCGAGGGCGAGCACCGCTCCGGGCTCGGCGAAGTCCGGCAGCGCGACGCCGGGCAGCGCGAACGCCCCGAAGGCGGGTCCGGAGCCGCTCAGCGTCCAGCCGTGCGACGACCGCACGGCCCCGATCTCGCCGAAGAGAGTGACCGGATTTCCCGCGAACGCATGGGGGTCGAGGGTCACCGAGAAGTCCCCCCGAGCGGCGACGACGAGCACGCTCTCCTCCGCGGTCTCGCGCACGAACACGAGCACCTCCGAGCCGGCATGGAGCCAGCGGATGCCGCCGGAATTGAGAGCCGGGTGCACGGTGCGCAGGTGGATGAGCCTCGAGTACAGGTCGATGGTGGGTTCCGCCGCGGCCACGGAGTCCCACGGAATCGGGGTGCGTGAGTGTTCGCCGTCCGAACCGGTGAGCCCGAACTCGTCCCCGGCGAAGACCACCGGGATTCCCGGCAGCGTCACGGCGAGCCCGAAGGCCACGGGCACCGTGCCGGGCCGGGCGTTGGTGAGGAACCGCGGGGTGTCGTGGGTGTCGAGCGCGTTCATGTTGTGGAGGCGCACCCGCCACGGGAACGCCGCCGTGAACCTCACGTGGGCGGCGTACACCTCCTCGCCGCTGTACGACGGGATGGTGCCGAGCGCCATCCCGATGCCGCCGGGAGCCGGCCTGCCGGGCTCGGAGAGCCAGCCCCACACCGGCCGGGTGAAGTTGGCGTAGGTCATCGCCCCGTGCCAGGCGTCGCCCGGAAAGTCGCTCGCCGCATCGTTCGTGGACTCGCCGAGCAGGATGGTGTCCGGATTGGCCTCCAGCATCGTGCGACGCGCGGTGCGGCGCACCAGCTCGTTGAGGTCCTCGTCGAGGTAGCGCCCCGTCATGTTGGACACGTCGATGCGCCAGCCGTCGAGGCTGTACGGCGGCTTCAGCCACTTCGCGACGACCGACCCCTCGCCGTCGATGAAGCGGCGGCGCAGCTCGTCCGAGTTCCAGTTGAACTTGGGCAGGCTCGGCACGCCGAGCCACGACACGTAGCGCTCCTGGGCCTCGTCCAGCCAGTAGTAGAACTCGCTCTCCGCGGCACCGGGGGTGCGGTGGGATGCCCGGAACCACTCGTGCGCGTCGCCGCTGTGGTTGGAGGTGAGGTCGCCGATCACTCGCAGGCCGCGCTCGTGGGCGGCGGAGACCAGCGCCGCGAGGGCCTCGTCGCCGCCGAGCAGCGGGTCGACCCGGGCGAAGGACTGGGCGTCGTAGCGGTGGTTCGACTGGGCCGGGAACACCGGGGTGAGGTAGATGAGGTTCACGCCGAGCCGCACGAGGTGATCCAGGTGCTCGGCGATTCCGGCGAGGTCTCCGCCATAGAACTGGCGCGGGGTGTCCGGGCCCACGTTGACCACCTCGTCCGACCACGCGGCGGGCACGGCCCACTCGGGCGGCTGGCGGCCATCCGCCGCGGCCGAGCGGGCGAACCGGTCGGGGAAGATCTGGTACATCACGGCGTTGGCAGCCCAGTCGGGCGCCGCCGGATACGTGACGATGCGGAAATCCTCGGAGTCGAGGGTCTCGATGCGGTGCAGCCCGGTGGCGTTCAGCCAGACATTGCTGCCGTCGGCCAGGCTCAGCAGGAATCGGTAGCCGTGCACCGGGTTTTCGACCTGGAGCTCCGCCTCCCACCACTCCCACCCGTCGACGTTCGCGACGGGCGTCGCCACCGCATACCGCGGCTCGCGGTCGGGGTTGGATCTCGTGTGCACGGCGAGCACCGGCCCGAAGGCCTCCGGCACCCGCACCCGCACCCGCACGGTGTCGCCGAGCGCCGGCGCGGGCGAGGAAACGTAGAGCGCCGATCCGTCGTGATGGGGCGTCAGGGCCAAGTGGGACGACATTTCTCGAGGATAGTGCCGAGGGAGACGCCGCGTGTCCTACTTCACCGATCCGGCGGTCAGCCCGCCGACGATGTACTTCTGCAGCGCGAGGAACACCGCCATCACCGGGATCGCCGCCAGCACGGCGCCGGCCGCGAAGATGCTCCAGTTGTTGGAGAAGGCCTGCGAGACGAACGAGTAGAGGCCCACGGCGAGCGTCTGCGTGTTGGGGTCGGTGAGCACGATGCTCGCGATCACGTACTCGTCGGTCGTGGCGATGAACGAGAGCAGGCCGACCACCGCGAGGATGGGCGCGACCAGCCGCAGGATGATGGTGAAGAAGATCTGCACGTGGCTCGCGCCATCCAGTTTCGCCGCCTCGTCGATCGACACGGGCACGGTGCTGAAGAAGCCGTACATCAGGTAGGTGTTGACGCCCAGGGCGCCGCCGAGGTAGACGAGGATCAGGCCGAGCTGGCTGCCGAGGCCGAGGATGGGGAACACGTCGGAGATGGCGGACAACAGCAGGAAGATCGCCACGACGGCGAGGTACTGCGGGAACATCTGAATCAGCATGAGGGAGAGCAGCCCGGCGCGGCGCCCTCGAAAACGCATCCTCGAGAAGGCATAGGCCGCCAGGGCGCCCAGGAACACCGTGCAGACGGAGGTGACCGTGCCGATCACGATGGTGTTGAGAAACCACAGGGCGAACGGCTGGTCGGGATTGGTGAACAGCTTCACGTAGTTCTGCAGGTCGATCCTGGTGAAGAGCGCGTTCGAGCCGACGAGCGAGCCGCCGGGGTTGAACGAGGCGCTCAGCACGTAGAGCAGCGGGAACACCGCGAAGATCACCATGACCACGGCCACGAGGTGCCGCCAGCCCGTGTCGCGGAACCAGCGGCCGAAGTTGAACGGGCGCCTCGTGCGCCCGGTGGGAACCGGCGCGGCGGTCACGAGCTCTGGTGCGGTGATGCTGGGGTCGATGACAACCATCTCAGTTGATCTCCTCGAGTGCCTTGGTGCGTCTGAACGCGATGATCGAGACCACCGCGACGAGCAGGAAGATCAGGATCGACAGGGCGCTCGCGAGCCCGTAGTCGCGCGCACCGCCCTGGCCGAACGCCACCTTGTAGACCATGGTGATCAGCAGGTCGGTCGATCCGATGTCGAATGTCGTGTCCGTGAAGCGGGGCCACCCCCTCGTGAGCATGTAGATCACGTTGAAGTTGTTGAAGTTGAACGCGAACGACGCGATGAGCAGGGGGGCGACCGACACCAGCAGCAGCGGGAGCTTGATCGACCGGAACACCCGCCACGGGCTCGCCCCGTCCACCCGGGCCGCCTCGTCGAGCTCCTCCGGCAGGGACTGCAGGGCGCCCGTGCAGACCAGGAACATGTAGGGGTAGCCCAGCCAGAGATTCACCAGGATCACGCTGAACCTCGCGAGCCAGGGGTCGGTCAGCCACGGGATGTCCGCCCCGCCGAAGATCACCTGGTTGACGAATCCGAATTGCGGGTTCAGCAGCCCGGCCCAGACCAGCCCGGAGAGGAAGGCCGGGAACGCGTACGGGAGGATCACCAGCACCCGGTAGAACTTCTTGCCCCTGAGGGTCGGATGATTGAGCACGATCGCGAGGAAGAGGCCGAGCGCGAAGGTGGTCACCACCGACAGGATCGCGAAGGCGAAGGTCCAGACGATCACCCGCCAGAGCGGTCCGCTGATCTGTTCGTTGGTGAAGGCCTTCACGAAGTTCGCGATGCCCACGTCCACCTTCCAGCCGGGGCTGAGCGTCTTCGAGCCGTCGGCGGTGGCGAAGGATCCCTTGCCCGAGTTGACGTAGACCACCCCGTCGGCGTCGGTGAAGGTGTCGGCCTTCGCATCGTAGGTGAGGTTGGAGCGATAGACGTAGGCCGCGTTGGCGTCGTCGGTTCGCAGCGCGCCGGCGCTGGGGTTGTCGGAGAGCGGCACACGCACCGCGGTGATGGCGGCCTGATTGGCGAGGATCTGGGGCAGCGTGAGGGTGGTGTAGCCGTCGAGCCCCACCGCCTTGCCGGTCGAGTCGAGCTTGGCGTCGCGTGCCGGTTTCAGCGGCTGGTCGGCCGAACCCACCTTGACCACACCCTTCGGGTCGGTCACGAGGAACGAGTAGGTGCCTCCGCTCTCGAGCACGCTGAGCTTGTAGGCGGGCGAATCGGCAACCCGCTTCTCGGCGACCTGGATGATGCTGTTGACGGCATCCTCCTTGGTGCTGTTGTGGCCGTCGCTGTAGTTCGTGAACGCGATGTAGCCGCTGAAGAGCACCACGAAGACCTGGAACACCACGAGGAAGATCACGCCGGGAGTGAGGTACTTGGCCGGCAGCCGCTTGCCCGTGCCGAGGTAGATCCAGTTGATCAGGCCCGTGATGAGCACGGTGACGACCACGGCCACCCACTGGTGCAGGCCGACGAGGATGAACACGGCGTAGACCGCGAGCGCGTCGAGGAGTCCGAGCAGGGCGATCTTCACCAACAGGGCGGCCACCTCGCTCCTCGGGCGATCCGGCCCGGGGGCGCGGGACGTGCGGCGCGTCTTCGGCTCGAGCGTCACTGCCCTGCCCTTTCCCTCTGCGGCCATGATGTGGGGTACTCCTCGGTGCTGAGATGGCCGGCCGCTCGAGTGCAGCCGGGCCGGCGAGCCGATGCGGCTCGTGAGACGGGGTTCTGAAGAATTGGGCGCCGGAATCGGCTGCCGTCGGGGTCCGCACCCGGGACCGGCGCGTGAGCGCGGGCCCCGGGTCGAAGGCCCGGTGTCGCGATTAGTACAATATCC
>NZ_JAYSJZ010000080.1:0-40905 GCF_043726815.1 Lacisediminihabitans sp. | reverse complement strand
GGAACATCCGTGAGTCCTGTGTGGCGTCCTTCCTTGGACCACTCCGTCTCCCCATGGCGCAACAAAACCAACTTCCCCGAAGGGTTGTCGGGAGCGGGGCGTTCGGGCAGCGGATCGTTTGTGAGCACCCTCCAACCGTAATCGCGATGGGTCGCTCATGGCCGAGCCTGAAACAGGGGTCAGTTGAGACCGCCCGCAAAAGGGACAGTCAGCACATCGGCCGACAGGGCGCAGATTCGCATTGGTCGCCGTGTCCGTCAGACCCGCGCAAAGGATTCGCGCTGAGGTACGTCAATCGCGACCTGGGAAGAGACCCATGACCTGCCGTTGTTCCGCTGCGGCATTCTGGGATTATCAAGTTCCGTGGGCATTAATCATCCGGCCAGATAGAGCACATGTGGATTCTCAGGCCAGTTGAGACTTCCGCGAGAAGTTGACACCGACTGATCATTGAAGATCAGGATTCCAGGCCGCGAATTTTCGTCTCAAGTCAAATGAGATTCGCCCAATCGAAGGCGAGCGCGGGGTTCCATGCCTGTGGGCGCCTAAGGGAGACCCTGCCACTTCCAAACCCCACCGATTTGAACGAGGTGTCCCGCGCTGCGGAAGATTGCCGACGGATCGGGCTCGATCTGTCGCGCCGGGTCTACGAGATGGAGATTGGGGTGCCCAGTGGCAGCAGTTTCGCCAGCTCGGTGATGTCCGGGTTGGCGAGCCGAATGCATCCGTGGCTCACAGCCCGCCCGATGCTCGCCGCGTCATTCGTGCCGTGCAGCCCGATCTGGCCGGGGCCGCCGCCGAAGCTGCTCAACACCTCGGAGTAGGCGGAGAGTCCGAACGCGTACGGCCCGTAGCCGGTGTTGGTGGGGGCGAGCAGTTCGGTGAGGTAGAAGTCGCCGTGCGGCGTGGGGGTTCCGCCGGTGCCGGTCGCCACGGTGAAGGTCTTCACCAGCATGGAGTTCTTGTAGAGCGAGAGCGTGTTCTGCTCCGTGGACGCCCTCAGGCTGTACGCGAGGCTGTGCAGCGTCACCGCGTCGGCCTTGACCCAGCCGGTGCTTCCGTTCGGCCGCTGCGCGAGCTTCACCTGCAGCCACGCCCCGTTGTTCGCGGCAACGAGAAGGGTGAGCGGCGCCCCGGAGGGCTGCGGGTTGCTGAGGGTGCTGGTCGCGGTTCCGCCCGGCGCGGCATAGACCGTGAGCGTCGCCGTGTTGGCGGTCGCAGAGGTTCCGACCCAGAGGGGTGGGGCGGGCGTTGGCACGTTGACGTGCGGATGCGGCGGGGCCGAGTTCTGCGTAGCGGGCGTGCTGTGCGGCGAGGCCGTGGCCGCGCATCCCGTCAGAGCCAGTCCGGTGAGCAGCGCGGACGCCGCGAGCACAACGAACAGTGGCGCAGCAGGGGTGAAGTGGCGCAAGGTCATTCGAGTGCTTTCAGTATCCGAGGGCGAAAAGAAGAAGATTCGCCGGGCCGAGGTTAACCCCCGGTCCGGCGAATCAGCTTTATGCGTCGGTGATTAGCCGGTGAAGCTAGCCGGCTTCTTGACCGGGGTGGCGGGATCCGCCGGGGTAACGGCCGAGTCGGCCACCACAGTGAACGCGGCTGGCGTGGCCGCGATGCTGCCCGACGCGGCGAACGCCGACAGCGTGTAGCTGCCCACGGTCGAGAAGGAGCTACCCGCCTTCGGCACGTAGGTGAGGGTCACGACGCCTGACGCGTTCGCGACGGCATCTGCTCCGGCTTGATCACCCGTTTGGCCACCGCCGATCCCGAAGGAGACCGTTGCGCCCGGGGCGAACCCAGCGAAGGTTGCCGTTACTCCCTTGCTGGAATAGGTGGAGAGTGAAACGCTGGGCGTGTTAACGCTGGAGGTCGGCTGGGCCACGATCGTGATAGTGGTCGAGGCGGCCGCTGTTGTCGTGCCCGTCACGGTGATCGTGTGCGTTCCGACGGTGGTTGCCGCCGGAATATAGGCGCTACCCTCGAACTTTCCGGCGGCATCGGACGTTCCTGCGGTGTTGGTGGAACCCGGGTACGTGGGCAGCGTCGCTGCGTCCAACGTGAAAGTGAGGGCCTCGTTCGGCTGGAAGCCGTCGGCGGTGATCCCCACATAGGCGGTGGCGGTCGCCGTCGTGGAGCTGAGGACGACAGTGGCCGGGGCCGGGGCGGCATTCGCGGCGACGGGCACGCCGATCGCCAATGCGGCGACGAGGCCGGCGGAGACGAAGAGGCCGGAGCGACTCAGCTTCGAGCGGGCTGGCGTTGGTTTCGTGGACGGGGCAAATGGCACGGGTGGTTCCCTTCAGAGCTTTAGGTATTTGGATCCGTGCGAGAAAGCACGCGGCTTCGAGCAAATACCACAAAACCGGACCCAAACTCACTATACGGGAGAGGGCGCCTCGCCCGAGCGGCATTGCAGCCCGTGAACTGGGCTAGGTGTCTAGACCAGTGGCCGCAGCGGAATCGCGGGGACGGCAGAAGAGTACCCGTCCCGCGTCGACCCTCAAGGTGAAGCCCACAGAACGAGCTGTCACAGGGACCAGCTCGTCTCCGTTGCAGACACCGCTCGGGTGCTCGACCCGGTGACCACCGAGAAGCCGAGCCTGCGGTCTCATCTGGATTGAGACAAGTCTCATCTGGCCTGAGAATCCACATCCGCACACGGAACGGTTTCAGAGCGAGCGACGGGAATCGAACCCGCACTACCAGCTTGGGAAGCTGGAGTTCTGCCATTGAACTACGCTCGCGTGGCCGCACTCGCGCGCGGCACCGCTCCATCGTATCGCGGGCGGCAGGGGCGTCGCGCGCTCCGGTAGTCTCGTGGCCATGCTGCTTTCGGACCGCGACATCAAGATCGAACTCGACTCTGGGCGCATCGGGCTCGACCCGTACGAGCCGGAGATGATCCAGCCCTCGAGCATCGACGTGCGGCTCGACGGGTTCTTCCGCCTGTTCGACAACCACAAGTATCCGTTCATCGATCCGGCCGAAGATCAGCCGGAGCTCACCCGGCTCGTCGAGGCGGCGCCCAACCAGCCGTTCATCCTGCACCCCGGCGAGTTCGTGCTCGGCTCCACCTATGAGCTGGTGACGCTTCCGGATGACATCGCCGCGCGCCTCGAGGGCAAGAGCTCGCTCGGCCGCCTGGGTCTGCTCACCCATTCCACCGCCGGCTTCGTGGACCCGGGTTTCAGCGGCCACGTCACGCTCGAGCTGTCGAACGTCGCCACCCTGCCGATCAAGCTGTGGCCAGGGATGAAGATCGGGCAGCTCTGTTTCATCCGCCTCACGTCTCCCGCCGAGAAGCCGTACGGCTCAGCCGAGTACAGCTCGCGCTACCAGGGACAGCGCGGGCCGACGGCATCCCGCTCATTCCAGAACTTCCACCGCACAGACATCTCGCGCGGCGAGAGCCTGCTCGACTAGTCAGACCGGCGACTTCCACTGCTCGAGCTGCAGCACAAGCCACGGGCTGAAGGCGAAGGGCGCCGCGGCGACCGCGTCGCGGAGTGCGGCCGGGTCGAGCCACTCGTATTCGGCCACCTCGTCGGGGTTGGCGCGCACGGCATCCGTGGTCACCGCCCGATAGACGGGGCAGATCTCGTTCTCCACCACCCCGGAGGCGTCGACGGCACGGTAGCGAAAGTGCGGAAGCACCGGCTCGAGACCCTCGATCGTGATGCCGAGTTCGAGGCGGGCGCGGCGAGCGAGAGCGTCCTCGAGCCGTTCGCCAGGACCAGGATGACCGCAGAACGAGTTGGTCCACACCCCCGGCCACGTGAGCTTGCCGAGAGCGCGCCGGGTGACGAGCACTCGTCCGTGCCGGTCGTAGACGTGGCAGGAAAAGGCGAGGTGCAGCGGGGTCTCGACGCCGTGCACTGAGAATTTCTCCGCCGTGCCGACGGGATTCCCTGAGTCGTCTACGAGAACGACGAGTTCCGCGGTTGTGGTCATGACTGTCCGATACCCTGAGGATGTGACTGGCCACGATCTGAGGACTCCGCCGGTGCGGAGCGACGCCCAGATCGACGCCGTGCGGGAGTGCCCAATCAGCCTAGCCAGAAACGCGCGAAGTCACGTTCCGTCTCCCTCGGCAGGCGGCCGAGCGTGAGTCGGCTCAGCCTCTACGACCGGGTCGCCGAGGAGACCGCGAGCGTCGTGATCCGCCGCTACTCCACGTCGTTCGGCCTCGCCTCCCGGCTGCTCGCGCCGCCAGTGCGCCGGCACGTGGAGAACATCTACGCCTTCGTGCGCATCGCGGACGAGGTGGTGGACGGCGGCGCCGCCGAGGCCGGGCTCGACCAGGTGCACACCGCCCGGGTGCTCAACGACCTCGAACGGGACACCGAGGCGGCCATGACCCAGGGCTACAGCGCGAACCTCGTGATCCACGCCTTCGCCCGCACGGCGAGGCAGACGGGGTTCGGCGCGGAGCTCACCGCGCCGTTCTTCGAGTCGATGCGCGCTGACCTGAGTGAGACGGAACACGATGACCAGAGCTTCGAGCGCTACGTCTACGGGTCGGCCGAGGTCGTGGGGCTCATGTGCCTGCGCGCCTTCCTCGAGGGCGTAGAGGTGAGCGAGGCGGAGGATGCCCGGCTCGTGCACGGCGCGCGCCGGCTCGGAGCCGCCTTCCAGAAGGTCAACTTTCTGCGCGACCTCTCCGACGACTTCGAGACGCTCGGCCGCAGCTACTTTCCCGGCGTGCGCGTCGAGTCGTTCACCGAGGCCGACAAGGTGCGCCTCCTCGACGACATCGACGCGGACCTGCGGGTGTCGGCCGCCGTGATCCCGTCGCTGCCCAGCACCTCCCGCCGGGCCGTCGCCCTCGCCCAGGGCCTCTTCACGGAACTCTCCGTTCGGCTCCGCGCCACCCCGGCCAGCCAGCTTGTGCGCTCCCGGGTGCGCGTGCCCAACCCGGTGAAGCTGCGCATCGCCGCCGGTGCCGCGGTCGGCCGCACGCCGAGGGTGGCCTCGTGAGCGCCGTCGTCGTGATCGGCGGCGGCATCGCCGGCCTCGCCTCCGCGGCCCTGCTCGCCAAGGACGGCCACACCGTCACGCTGATCGAAGCGCTGCCGAACGTGGGCGGACGGGCCGGCTCGTGGGAGCAGGACGGCTTCCGCTTCGACACCGGGCCGAGCTGGTACCTCATGCCCGAGGTCTTCGACCACTTCTTCAAGCTGCTGGGCACGAGCGCCGAGGAGCAGCTGAAGCTGGTAACCCTCGATCCCGGTTACCGGGTGATCTTCGAGGGTGAGGCCGAGCCGCTCGACATCACGGCCAACCGCGAGCAGAACCTCGACCTCTTCGAGCGGGTCGAGCCCGGCTCCCGGCCGCGCATGGAGCGGTACCTGAACTCTGCTCGGGAGACCTACGAGATCGCCAAGCTGCGGTTTCTCTACACGAGCTTCGCCGACATCCGCCCGCTGCTGCGCCGCGACGTGCTCTCCCGCACGGCCACGCTGGCGACGCTGCTGCTGCGCCCGCTCTCGAGCCTCGTCGACCGCACCGTGAAGGACAACCGGCTGCGCCAGATCCTGGGCTACCCTGCCGTGTTCCTCGGATCCTCGCCATATATCGCCCCCAGCATGTATCACCTGATGAGCCACCTCGACTTCGAGGGCGGCGTCATGTACCCCATGGGCGGCTTCACCCGGCTCATCGATCAGATCGCCAACCTCGCCAGGGCGCAGGGCGTCACCATCATCACCCGGGCCACGGCAACCGCGATCACCACCCGCGACGGCGTCGCGACGGGCGTCGAGTACACGGATGCCTCCGGGAGCATGCAGAAGCTGGCCGCGGACATCGTCGTGTCGGCCGCCGACCTGCACCACACCGAGACACGCCTCCTGCCGCCGGAACTGCAGACCTACCCGCAGGCCTATTGGGATCGCAAGACTCCCGGTCCGAGCGCCCTGCTGATCTATCTGGGTGTTCGGGGAGAGCTGCCGCAGCTCGAGCACCACACGCTCTTCTTCGCCCGGGACTGGAAGGCGGGGTTCGAGAGGATCTTCGGGGCCGAGTCGTCGATCCCAGAGCCCGCGTCGCTCTACGTCTGCAAGCCGAGCGGCCTCGACCCGTCGGTGGCCCCGGAGGGCTTCGAGAATCTCTTCGTGCTCGTGCCGATTCCGGCCGACCCGCAGATCGGCCGCGGTGATGTGGACGGCGACGGCGACACCAGGATCGAGGTGCTCGCTGACACAGTGATCGAACAGATCGCGGAGTGGGCGGGCATTCCAGACCTCGCCTCGCGCATCGTGGTGCGCAAGACGGTGGGCCCCGGCGACTTCGAGAACGACCTCCACACCTGGCGGGGGACGGCCCTGGGGCCGGCCCACACGCTGGGCCAGAGCGCTATGTTCCGCGCCGGGAATATAAGCAAGAAGGTCGCCGGGCTCTACTACGCGGGTGGGTCGACCATCCCGGGGATCGGGCTTCCGATGTGCCTCATCAGCGCCGAGGTGTTGGTCAAGCGGCTGCGTGGAGACGTGTCGACGGAGGCGCTGCCCGAACCCCTCCGGCCGACGGTCGGCTAGTGGGCGCGCTGTACCTCGTCGCGCTCGCGATCGCGCTCACCGGAATGGTGCTGCTCGACCGCCGGTTCCGCCTGTTCTTCTGGGCGGATGCCCGGCGGGCGACGATCGTGCTCGTGCTGGGCGTCGTCTTCTTCCTCGCCTGGGACGTCGCAGGCATCGGCCTCGGCATATTCTTCCGCGGCGAGACCAGCTTCATGACCGGGCTCGTGATCGCGCCGGAGCTGCCGGTGGAGGAGGTCTTCTTCCTCACGCTGCTCTGCTACCTCACCATGAACGCGGTCGGGGCGGCGACGCAGGCGCTCGCCCGCCGCGGGGCGCGAGCGTCATGAGCTACTGGGCGCTCAACGCGGTCTTTCTCGGGGCGGTGGCCGTGATCGGCTGCCTCGCCCTCGTGGCCGGCCGGCGTCGCGGTGGCCTGCCCTGGGCATCCGTCGCCCTCGCCGGCGCGCTGCTGCTGGTGACGACGGCGATCTTCGACAACCTGATGATCGGGGTGGGCCTGGTCGGCTACGACCCGGCGAAGATCTCCGGCGCGTTCATCGGCATCGCGCCGCTCGAGGACTTCGCCTATCCCGTGGCGGCCGTGCTGCTGCTGCCGTCGCTCTGGATTCTTCTGGGGAGGCGCCGCGATGAACGCCGCTAAGAGCCTCTTCGTCTCCTCCCGCCCGCTCAGCTGGGTGAACACCGCGTTCCCCTTCGCGGCCGCCTACTTCATGGCGACGCGGCACATCGACGCGGCGTTCATCGTCGGAACCATCTACTTCCTCATTCCGTACAACCTCGCGATGTACGGCATCAACGACGTGTTCGACTACGAGTCCGACCTGCACAATCCGCGCAAGGGCGGGGTGGAGGGGGCGCTGCTCGACCCGGGGGTGCACCGGCTGACTCTGTGGGCGGCGGTGATTCTCAACGTGCCGTTCCTCGTGTTCCTCGTCGCGGTCGGGAACCCGCTGTCCTGGCTCGTGCTGGCGATCAGCGTGTTCGCGGTGATCGCCTATTCGGCCCCGCGGCTGCGGTTCAAGGAGCGGCCGTTCCTCGACTCGCTCACCTCGAGCACCCACTTCGTCTCGCCGGCGGTCTACGGCCTCGTGCTGGCCGGCGCCGTCTTCACCCCGGCGCTGTGGGCGCTGCTGGCCGCGTTCTTCCTCTGGGGCATCGCCTCGCACGCCTTCGGGGCCGTGCAGGACATCGTGCCCGACCGCGAGGGCGGCATCGGCTCCGTCGCGACCGTGATCGGTGGCCGGGCCACGGTGCGACTCTCGTTCTTTGCCTACCTCCTCGCCGCCGTGCTGCTGCTGTTCACGAGGCTTCCCGGCCCGTTCTCGGCGATCCTCATGCTGCCGTACGCCGCGAGCGTGCTGCCCTACTGGTCCATTACCGATGCGGATGCCGAGCGCGCCAACCGCGGCTGGAAGCGGTTTCTCTGGCTCAACTTCGTCACCGGGTTCCTCGTGACGATGCTGCTCATCTGGTACGGGTTGCTCACCTAGATCACCGCGCCCGCCCGCCGCCGGCACCGCGCGCCGCGTCGCCAAGGAGGATCCAGGCAGCCTAGAGGTGCGTGGTCGACTGCCCGTCGGTGCGGGTTGTCTCGTTCGCGGCGACGGCGTCCGCCCGCGCGGACTGGCTCACGATCGATCGGGCCACCGACCGCAGTGACGCCGTGAACCTGTCGAGTTCGTCGGCCCCCAGCTCGCTGGTTGCCGCTTCCAGCAGCGCGACGAAGTCGTGGTGGATGTCGAGCATCATCTGGTGTGCCAGCGGAGTGAGCTCGAGGTAGAGACTCCGGCGATCGTTCGGATGATCGACCCGGTGCAGGAGCCCGGCGTCCACCAGCCGGCGCGAGATGAAGGTGACGGCCGCGGTCGTCATGTCGAGGTACTCGGCAAGGTCCTTGGGGGTGACGCTCACGGCCGCGGCCACCCGGAACAGCGCCCGCAGCTCGCTCGCCGAGAGCCCGGCGTCCTTCGCGATCCGTTCACGGTTGTGCTGCAGCACGTTGACGAATTCGACGGCAGCCGCCGGGAAGCCAGCGAGGGTATGGGACTGGCCGGATTCGCCGCTCATCAGCACCCCGCCTCTCTCGAATCACCAGTTTATGAGTGAACCGACCCCAGATCGTTCAACAGTTGACTTTCTAAGTAACTTATACATTTAATTAGTTAGTTCCAACCACCTTCACCGCACGTCAAGAGGAGAACCACGTGATTCCCGACATCCTTTCCCACGGGCAATACGCCACCGTCTACAACTTCCTGTCGCTCGTCATCGCGTCGCAGCTGTTCACGGCCGTCTTCCTGCTGATCTCGCTCCCGCGGATTCTCCCGCGCTATCGCCAGGCCATCACGGTGGCGATCGTGGTCTGCGGCATCGCGGCCTATCACTACTTCCGCATCTTCGACTCGTTCCGGGCCGCCTTCGTCACGAAGTCGGTGGGCGGCACCGGCAACTACAGCCAGGCGGCCGGGGCCTCATTCAATGAGGGCTATCGCTACGTGGACTGGCTGCTCACGGTGCCGCTGCTCCTCGTCGAGCTCATCGCGGTGCTCGCGCTCGCCCGCAAGGTGCAGTCGGCGCTGCTCGTGCGACTCGTGCCGGCGGCGGCCCTCATGATCGCCCTCGGCTACCCGGGGGAGATCAGCGGCGACAACGGCCTCCGCGGGCTATTCGGCTTGCTCTCCACGATCCCGTTCGCGTACATCCTGTACGTGCTCTTCGTGCAGCTGAGCAAGTCCCTCGACAAGCAGCCCGCGTCCGTGCGGAGGACGCTCGGTCGGCTGAGGTTCCTGCTGCTGCTCAGCTGGGGCGTCTACCCCATCGCCTACCTGCTGCCGCTGCTGAACATCGGCGGGGCGGATGCCTGGGTCTTCAAGCAGGTCGGATACTCGGTCGCCGACATCCTCGCCAAGGCCGTCTATGCGCTGATCATCTACGGCGTCGCCAAGGCGAAGTCCTACGACGACGACCAGGAATTCGCCGTCGTCGAGAACTCGCACGACGAGGCGGTCGCGCTTCGCAAGTAGGGCCCGGGTTCGCCCGGCCGGCCTCGCGACGGCCACGCGGACGGCGCGCCTCCCGAGAGGCGGGCGCGCCGTCCGGCGTGGCGGGCCCGCTCGGGCCGCGCCCCTGGTCACACCCTCCGAGAGGGCACAGTCGACCGGGCGACGAGCACGCAGAGCACCGAGAGCAGCAGCGCCACCGGGCCCATCAGCAGGTTCTCCCACCGGCTCGCGGAGGCGAAGTTGCCGAGCGCGCTCAGCGCGAGCAGCGGCACGAGCGCCCAGGTGAGCACTCGCACGGGCGTCGAGGGGGAGCCCCAGAGGCCGGCTCGGCGAAGCACGAGCACGGCGGCGGCCAGCAGCACCACGGCGGAGATCGCGCTGCTCACCCGCAGTTGGGCGGGCAGTTGCTCGTAGAGCCCGCCCCAGGCGGCAGCGCCCCAGGGCACCCCGCCCGCGAGCGCGGCCTGGAAGAGGGCGGTGCCGGCGAGGCCGATTGCCGCGGCCCTCGCGGCTGTTTTGGTGACGTTGGCGGTCATTGTTCCTGCTCCTTCGTCGTGGTGGTGGTCGTGGTGTTGGTGGTGACCGTTCCGCGCAGGTCGCGCAGCCAGTCGAGTTCGGTCTGGGTGTGGCGGATGCCGTTGTCCAGGGTCGCGAGGCGAAGCGCCCGCTCGAGGTCCGCCGGGTTCGGCTGCTGGGCGCGAACCGCGCCGAGGGCGGCCAGCTGCCCTTCGGCGGCGGCGGTGCGGGCGTCGATGAGGTCGAGGACTCCCGCCGCGCCGAGGCGCCCGGCGAAGAAGAGGCGCAGCAGGAAGGGCTCGCGCACCGTCTGCGCATCGAGGGGCGAGGCGAGCCAGCCGTCGAGCTCCGCGAGCCCGGCGGGGGTGATGTGGTGCACCTTGCGGTCGGGGCGATCGGGTTGGGGGATCACCTCGACGGTGACGAGGCCGTCCTGCGCGAGCTGGCCGAGAACCCGGTAGATCTGGGCCTGGTCGGCCGTCCAGAACTGCCGCACGCTGCCGTCGAAGTGCGACTTGAGGTCGTAGCCGGTGCTCGGGGCTACCGAGAGGAAGCCGAGGACCGCGTTGCGGAGGGACATGACCTCACCATATGAGACTCAGCTCATATATGTCAAGTCCCATATGCCCTAGATCAGGTCTCGCTCCAGCCCAGGTTGCGGGCGATCCGCTCGAGGGTGGCGAGGGTGCGGTCGTACTCCTCCTCGGTCACGCCCTGGCTGGCGAGTTCGCGATTGGCCTGCACCACCACCGAGAGTCCGTTGAGCGCGGTGCGGCCGTGCTCGGTCAGCTCGTAGCCCGACGGCGTGACCGCCACCCAGCCGCTGTCCACGAGCTCGGCCAGGTGTTCGTCGGCCGACTCCCCGTCGTCCACGGCGAGGAAGGGCTCCACCGCGGCATCCAGCGCCTCGACGGTGGCGTTGCCCCGCGCGAGCACATTCAGCAGCTGCCACTGGCGCCGGGTGACGCCGTGCTCCTCGAGGGTGAGCGCGAACCGCTCGTCGATCAGGCGGTCGACGAGCTTGAGCCAGAATCCGATCGGACGTTGATCAGTCATGAGCCAAGGCTACGCGAGGCGCCGCCGATGGCCCTAGTAGGCGAAGCCGAGCTCCGCCGGGTAGTCGCCGAGGGCCGTGAGGGTGGCCGCCGCCCGCTGCAGGTGGGCGAGGGTGAGGCCGAGCGTGCCCGGGCCGAAGCTCACCCGCGCGATGCCGAGCTCGGCGAGCCGCTTGAGCGGCACGGAGTTGGGGTCGGCGATCACCGCGACGGGTCCGTTCACGTCGCGCACCGCGCGCTCGACCAGTCCCTCCGTGGGCAGGCGCAGCACGAAGACGCTCGTGGCCCCGGCGTCCAGGTAACGGTTGGCGCGGTCCATCGCCCCGGCCCAGTCGGCCGGCTTGCTCACGAGGGAGTCGACGCGCGCGTTGATCGCGAGCGGCACGCCCGCGTCCTCCGCGGCGCGGCGGGCGGCGGCGACCCGGGATGCGGCGTCCGCCGGCTCGCGTAGCGGTCCGCTCGCCGACTCGAGCGAGTCCTCGATGTTGAGGCCGGCCGCGCCCGCCTCGATCAGGCGGGCCACGTTCTCCCGCACGCCCGCGGCATCCGGGGCGTAGCCCTTCTCGAAGTCGACGGACACCGGAATCTCCACGGCGCCGGCGATGAGTCGCGCGGTCTCGAGCGCCTGCTGAACGGTGAGGCCCTCGTTGTCCGGAACCCCGTGCACGAAGCTCACCGCGTGGCTCGCGGTGGCGAGCGCCTTCACCCCGCGGGCCTGCGCCACGATTCGCGCCGTGACGGCGTCCCACACGTTGGTGACGATGAGAGGCTCGCCCGGGATGTGCAGCGAGGCGAGGAGGGCGGCCTTGTCGGCGGTGGATGTCATTGCCTCAGCCTGTCAACTGCGGGCCGCGAGCGCCACCCGGGCCGCCTACCTCACCGGGGTGAACTCCCGACGCGACTTCACCGGGATGAGCAGCAGAAGGCCGAGGAGCAGCACGATCACTATGCCCAGGATGCCCCAGTACTGTGCCCCGGCGACCGCCACGAAGGTGGAGAACAGCAGGGGGGCGAGGAAGCTCACCGCGCGCCCGGTCGTGGCGTAGAGGCCGAAGACCTCGCCCTCGCGGCCCGCCGGGGTGATGCGGGCGAGGAACGTGCGGCTGGCCGACTGTGCCGGTCCGACGAAGAGGCAGAGGATGAGGCCGCCGATCCAGAACGCGCCGGCGCCCAGGTCGTGGGCGAGGAAGACACCGATCCCGGCCAGGATCAGGCCGACCAGGGAGACGACTATCACCGGCTTCGCGCCGAACCGGTCGTCGAACAGCCCGGAGATGAACGTGCTCACGCCCGCGACGACGTTGGCGGCGATCGCGAAGATGATCACCTGGCCGCTGGAGAAGCCGAAGGTGCCCTGGGCGAGGATGCCGCCGAAGGTGAACACCCCGACCAGCCCGTCGCGGAACAGCGCGCTCGAGATGAGGAAGAGCACGGTGTTGCGGCTCTCCTTCCACAGGGTGGCGACATCCCGCACCAGCACGACGTAGGACTGGAAGAAGCCCACCTTCACCCGGCGGCTGGCCGCCTCGATCTCGGGCACGGTGAACAGGATCGGCAGCGAGAACACGAGAGTCCAGGCCGCGGAGATGACCGCGATGATGCGGATGTTGAGGCCGTTGTCGTGCGAGACGCCGAGGAAGCCTCCCGAGCTCTCGGTCAGACCCACCAGCCCGAGCAGCACGAAGAGCAGCAGCACGATCCCGCCGAGGTAGCCGGCGCCCCAGCCGAGGCCGCTCACCTTGCCGACGGATCGCGGAGTCGACACCTGGATGAGCATGGCGTTGTAGTTGACGGTGGCGATCTCGTAGAAGACGGTGCCCACGGAGATGAGCACCACCCCAAGCACGAAGTAGGCGGGCTTGCCCTGCACGAAGAAGAGCAGCGCGGTCGCGACCACCACCACCCCCGTGTTGATGGCGAGCCAGAGCTTGCGGCGGCCGGAGGCATCCGTGCGCTGCCCAAGCACCGGCGCGATGAGGGCCACGATGACGCCCGCCGCCGCGAGTCCGAAGCCGAGCCCGGACGTGAGGGAGGCCTGCGCGGCGGTGAAGGCGGCGTGCGCCGGACCCTTCAGGTCGGTCTCGGCATCCCGCGCCGCGGTGATGGCGGGGCTGACGAAGTAGCTGCTCGTGAGGTACACGGTGAACACGAAGGTGGTGATGACGGCGTTGAAGGCGGCGCCGCCCCAGTCCCAGAACGCCCAGGCCACGACCCAGCCGCGCGGGATCTTCTTTCCGGCCTGCAGGTCGAGTCCGGCGACCGTACTCGCCGCTACGTTGGCCGCCGGCGCGCCGGGTGTCGTGTCCGTCATGGTCACAGGGTAGCGGCGGCACGCAAACAACGCGGGAACCGGCCGCCCCTCCTTTTTCGAAAACGCAGGAGATCCGCGGTCAGGGCGGCGATCAGGCGACGGATGCGGGGCGTCGGGCGAGAGACTCCTGCGTTTTCGGAAGCGGGCGGCGAGCGAGCGGAGCAGGCCGGAGCCCGACGCTGCCCGGGCCGGAAACTGAGAGTTGAGCGGGATTGACTCAAGTTTTGGTCCGGGAACTTGACAAAGAAATCCGCAGGTTCCAAACTTGAGTACGTGAGACTCAAGTCTCGCCGCGAACTTCGACGTACGAACCCGCGAAACCCCGCGCGAACTGACGCACAGCACCAAGGAGATTGAGCACATGGCTCGAGCAGTAGGCATTGACCTGGGAACCACCAACTCGGTGGTCTCCGTTCTCGAAGGTGGAGAACCCACCGTCATCACGAACGCCGAGGGTTTCCGCACCACCCCCTCCGTCGTCGCGTTCACCAAGGATGGCGAGGTGCTGGTCGGTGAGACCGCGAAGCGCCAGAACGTCACCAACGTCGACCGCACGATCTCGTCGGTCAAGCGCCACATGGGCACGAACTGGACCGTCGACATCGACGGCAAGAAGTACACGCCCCAGGAGATCTCGGCCCGCATCCTCGGCAAGCTCAAGCGCGACGCCGAGCAGTACCTCGGCGACACGGTGACGGATGCCGTGATCACCGTTCCCGCCTACTTCAACGACGCCGAGCGCCAGGCCACCAAGGAGGCCGGTGAGATCGCCGGACTCAACGTGCTGCGCATCATCAACGAGCCGACCGCGGCCGCCCTCGCCTACGGCCTCGACAAGGGCAAGGAGGACGAGCTCATCCTCGTCTTCGACCTCGGAGGCGGAACCTTCGACGTGTCGCTGCTCGAGGTGGGCAAGGACGACGACTTCTCCACCATTCAGGTGCGCTCGACCGCCGGCGACAACCGCCTCGGCGGCGACGACTGGGACCAGCGCGTCGTCGACCACCTGATCAAGCGCTTCAAGGACTCCACCGGCGTCGACGTGTCGAAGGACAAGATCGCCAAGCAGCGCCTCAAGGAGGCCGCGGAGCAGGCGAAGAAGGAGCTCTCGAGCTCGATGAGCACGAGCATCCAGCTCCCGTACCTCTCGCTCACCGAGAACGGCCCGGCCAACCTCGACGAGACCCTCACCCGCGCGAAGTTCGAGGAGCTCACCTCCGACCTGCTCGAGCGCACCCGCAAGCCGTTCCAGGACGTGATCAAGGAGGCCGGCATCAAGGTCGCCGACGTCGCGCACGTGGTGCTGGTGGGCGGATCGACCCGCATGCCCGCCGTGGTCGAGCTGGTCAAGCAGCTCACCGGCGGCAAGGACCCGAACAAGGGCGTCAACCCGGATGAGGTGGTCGCGGTGGGCGCCGCCCTCCAGGCCGGCGTGCTGAAGGGCGAGCGCAAGGACGTTCTGCTCATCGACGTGACCCCCCTGAGCCTCGGCATCGAGACCAAGGGCGGCATCATGACCAAGCTCATCGAGCGCAACACGGCCATCCCGACCAAGCGCAGCGAGACCTTCACGACGGCCGACGACAACCAGCCGTCCGTGGCGATCCAGGTGTTCCAGGGCGAGCGCGAGTTCACCCGCGACAACAAGAACCTCGGCACCTTCGAGCTCACCGGCATCGCGCCGGCGCCCCGTGGCGTTCCGCAGGTGGAGGTCACCTTCGACATCGACGCCAACGGCATCGTGCACGTGTCCGCCAAGGACAAGGGCACCGGCAAGGAGCAGTCGATGACGATCACGGGAGGCTCATCCCTCTCCAAGGACGACATCGAGCGCATGGTGCGCGAGGCCGAGGAGCACGCCGCGGAAGACAAGGCCCGCCGCGAGGCCGCCGAGACCCGCAACACCGCCGAGCAGCTCGCGTACTCCACCGACAAGCTCATCAAGGACAACGCCGACAAGCTGCCGGACGACGTGAAGACCGAGGTGCAGGCGGATGTCGACGCCCTCAAGAGCGCCCTCGCCGGCGACGACGAGACGGCCGTGAAGACCGCCTTCGACACTCTCAGCGAGAGCCAGCAGAAGATCGGCCAGGCCATCTACTCGCAGGAGCAGGCGGCGGCCTCCGAGCCGGCCGCGTCGGACGAGGCCCCCAAGGAGGCCCCGGCCGATGACGAGGACATCGTCGATGCCGAGGTTGTGGACGACGAGCCTGAGGAAGGCAAGAAGTAGTCATGGCCAACAAAAAGAACCCGAATCCCCCGGAGGACGAGGACGGCAACGAGCCGACCACGCCAGACACGACCGGCGAGGAGATCATCGAGGCCGAGGGGCCGGACATCGAGACGTCGTTCACCGACGAGGATCTCGCCTTCCTCACCGGCCAGACGACCGAGGCGCCGGCGGCGAGCGAGAACGTGGACGTGGCGCTCGAGCACCTCGCCGACCTCAAGCGCGTGCAGGCCGAGTTTGCGAACTATCGCAAGCGGGTCGACCGCGAACGGGCGGCAAGCCGTGAGGTGGTGATCGCCGAGGTCGTGAAGAGCCTGCTTCCGGTGCTCGACGACCTCGCGCTCGCCGAGGCGCACGGCGACCTGGAGGATGGGCCGATGGCCGTCATCGCCCAGAAGCTGCGCGCCGGTCTCGACAAGTTCGGGCTCTCCCTGGTGGGGGCGAAGGGCGACGTCTTCGATCCGCACCTGCACGAGGCGCTCGTGCAACTACCGACCCCCGACGTGACGGTCAACACCGTCGCCGACGTGATCGCCCCCGGCTACAAGCTGGGCGAGCGGTTGCTGCGTCCGGCGAAGGTCGCCGTCTCCGTTCCGGCGGAATAGCGTGAAACGGGGCGGCGGGGATACCCGCCGCCCCGTGAGCGCCCGGGAAGGTCAGTCTCTGTGACAATCGATCACAGCAAGTTTCAGCAGGGAGGCGCCCATGGCCAGCCAGGACTGGTTCGATAAGGACTTCTACGCCGTGCTCGGCGTGTCCAAGGACGTCTCGGCGGCCGATCTCAAGAAGACGTACCGCAAGCTCGCCCGCAAGTACCACCCGGACTCGAACCCGGGGGATGCTGCGGCCGAGGCGAAGTTCAAGGAGATCAGCGAGGCGCACTCGGTGCTCGGCGACCCGGAGCAGCGCAAGGAGTACGACCAGATGCGCGCGATGGGCCCCGGGCGGCCGCGCTTCACGTCCGGAGGGTCCGGCCAGGCCGGCGGCTTCGAGGACGTGTTCGGCGGCATGTTCGGGCAGGGCGCGCAGCGAGGCGCGTACACGCCGAGCGGCGCCGGAGCCGGCGGCTTCGACGACATCTTCGGCGGCCTGTTCGGCGGCGGCACATTCGGCCAGTCGAGCGGCGGCTTCCGCGGGGCGGCCGGGCCGACCAAGGGTCGGGACCTCGCCGCGAGCACCACCCTCGACTTCGTCACGGCCATCAACGGCGACACGGTGAAGCTGCAGCCGGCGGAGGGCAAGCCGATCAGCGTCAAGATCCCGGCCGGCGTGAGCGACGGCCAGAAGATCCGTCTCAAGGGCAAGGGTGAATCGAGCCACGACGGCGGCGCCCCTGGCGACCTCGTTCTCACGATCACCGTGCGGCGGCATCCGGTGTTCGAGCGCGACGGACTCAACCTGCGGGTGGATGTGCCGGTCACCTTCACCGAGGCGACGCTCGGCGCGACGATCGAGGTTCCCACTCTCGGCGCGGAACCCGTGAAGCTGCGGGTCGCCCCCGGTACCCCGAGTGGCCGCGTGCTGCGCGTGAAGGGCCGTGGAGTCACCTCCACGAAGGGCGTCGGCGACCTGCTCGCCACGGTGCAGGTGGCCGTTCCGGCCCACCTCACCGCCGAGGCGCGCGAGGCGCTCGAGAATTTCGCCGCGCTTCAGCCGGCGGAGAACCCGCGCGCCGAGCTCATCGACAAGGCGAGGAGGGGCTGACCGTGGAGTCGACGGACCCGGTGTTCGCGATCGCGATCGCCGCGGAGCTCGCGGGGATGCACCCGCAGACGCTGCGCCAGTACGATCGGCTCGAATTGGTGATCCCGCAGCGCACGTCTGGGCAGTCCCGGCGGTATTCCATGCGCGACATCGACCAGCTGCGCGAGATCGCGAGACTCGGCGCCGAGGGAGTGAGCCTCGAGGGCATCCGGCGCGTGCTTCAACTCGAAAACCAGGTCGCCGCCCTCAGCCGTCGTGTTCGTGAGCTCGAGCACGCCCTCGCCGACGAGATGATCTCGCGCCCGGGGCAGCGGGTGTTCGCCGCCGGCGAGTCGGGGGATGTCGTGTCGATCAAGGCGGGAACGCGCGCCCGTCGAAACACCCAGGTGGTGGTGTGGCGGCCACTCGGCCATGACTGATTCGCCCCCGTTCCCCCCGCACGACCAGCCGAACGAAGGAATCCGCACCATGTCCGACTCGTCTCCGTACCAGGCCGCCTACGCGCCGCGTGCCATCCGCCCCCCGCTCACCGCGGAAGCCAGACGGGGAACGGTGATCGCCGGGGCTATCGGATTCGTGCTGCTCGGCCTCGGCTACGCGATGGTCGCCCTGCCCATCGCCCTCGCGCTGCTCGTGGCGTTCCTTTCCCTGATCGTGCGCTGGGCCAGCGCCTCGTCCGACACCTCGAACGCCGGATTCGACCGGTTCGTCTCCGGGCTCGACCCCGCCCCGTGGATCCTGCCGCTCGTGCTGGTCGTGGTGGTCGGCGTCGTGCTGATGATCGCCGCCGTCGTCGTGAGCGCGCGCGTGCTCGCCGCGCACCACGTGCGCCGACCGTGGGCGGTCACCTGGGCCGGGGCGGGAATCGCCGTCGTGGCCTCGTGGTTCGTCTCGGACATCCTGGGTTTCTTCACCCGCCTCGTGGTGGTCGGGTCGTCGTGGGGTTCGCCGTCCTGGGGCCAGGGCGTACTCGCCTTCGTCGTCGTCTCGGCGGTCATCAGCCTCGCCTCCAACGCCGCGATCGGCTGGCTCAGCTGGTGGTGGATGGCGTACGCCATGCGCCCGGCGGCCCCCGTCGCATCCAGCACCCCGGTCGCTACCAATGCCTGACAACGACGCTCCGCAGTTCGATCTGGCCCGGCTGCGCCGCTGGCCAGACGTGGAGGCGCCCAACCTGTTCGCGGTGGACGCGAGCGACCGGCTCATCCTCGATGAGGCGTCCGACGCGATCGCCGCCGCCGCACCCGGCACCGTCGTCGTGATCAACGACCACTACGGGGCCCTCGCGATCGGTGCCGCGGCGAACCTCGGAGCCACGGGCGTGCGGGTGTTCCAGGACGCCCTCGTGGGGGAGGCGGCGCTCGCCGCGAACGCCCGGGGGGTCACGACCGAGCTGACCAGCCTGCCGCTCGGCGAGTCCCTGCTCTCCGGTGCGGCCGTCGTGCTGCTGCAGGTGCCGCGCTCGCTCGCCGAGCTCGACGAGATCGCGAGCGAGATCGCCCGCTGGGCAGACCCGTCCGTTGTGGTCTTCGCCGGGGGACGCATCAAGCACCTGTCCCTGACCATGAACGCGGTGCTCACGAAGCACTTCGGCCGACTGGATGTCTCGCTCGCGCGGCAGAAGTCCCGGGTGTTGATCGCCCGCGAGCCGCTCAGCGCCGAATCCAACTTCCCCGTGCGCGAATACAACCAGGAGCTCGGGCTCTGGGTGTGCGCGCACGGCGCGGTCTTCGCCGGGGCGAAGCTCGACCTCGGCACCCGGCTGCTGCTCTCGGTGCTCGACGACGCGCTTCCCGCGGCAGCCACGGCCATCGATCTCGGCAGCGGCACGGGCATTCTCGCGGTCTCGCTCGCGCGATCACGCCCGGACATCTCGGTGATCGCCACCGACCAGTCCGCGGCGGCGGTGGCATCCTCGCTCGCCACCGTGGAGGCCAACGGTCTCGCCGACCGGGTCTCGGTGGTGCGCGACGACGGGCTGAAGTCCCAACCGGACTCGAGCGCCGACCTGATCGTGCTGAACCCTCCCTTCCACGTGGGGGCGACCGTGCACACCGGTCTCGCCGACCGCCTGTTCCGGGATGCCGCCCGCGTGCTTCGGCCCGGCGGCGAACTCTGGACCGTCTACAACTCGCACCTCGACTATCGGCCGACTCTGCAGTCGGTGATCGGTTCCACCCGCGAGGTGGTGCGCAACAACAAATTCACGGTCACGTCCTCCCGCAGGCGTGTTCCCCCGAACGCTGGTGAAGTGAACTTGAGTCCATTAGACTCAAGTTTGGAAAGGTAGAACTCATGGCCAACATGCAGGGCGCCCCCGGCTCCGACGAGGAGCAGCAATCCGCGCTGGAGAAGTACGGTGTCGACCTCACGGCGATCGCCCGCACCGGCAAGCTCGACCCGGTGATCGGTCGCGACGCCGAGATCAGGCGCGTGAGCCAGGTGCTCACCCGTCGCACCAAGAACAACCCGGTGCTGATCGGCGAGCCCGGCGTCGGCAAGACCGCCGTCGTCGAGGGCCTCGCTCAGCGGATCGTGGCCGGCGACGTCGCCGACTCGCTCAAGGGCAAGCGGCTCGTCTCTCTCGACTTGGCCGCCCTCGTCGCCGGCGCCAAGTACCGCGGGGAGTTCGAGGAACGCCTCAAGGCCGTGCTGAAGGAGATCAACGACGCCGACGGCGAGATCATCACCTTCGTCGACGAACTGCACACGCTCATGGGCGCGGGCGGCGGGGAGGGCTCGGTCGCGGCATCCAACATGCTCAAGCCCATGCTCGCCCGCGGCGAACTGCGCCTGATCGGGGCGACCACCCTCGACGAGTACCGCGAGTACATCGAGAAGGATGCCGCGCTCGAGCGCCGCTTCCAGCAGGTGTTCGTGGGCGAGCCGAGCGTGGAAGACACCATCGCGATCCTGCGCGGGCTCAAGGAACGCTACGAGGCCCACCACAAGGTGGCGATCGCCGACACCGCCCTCGTCGCCGCCGCGGCGCTGAGCAACCGCTACATTTCCGGCCGTCAGCTTCCTGACAAGGCGATCGACCTCATCGACGAGGCGGCCTCCCGACTGCGCATGGAGATCGACTCGGCCCCGGTGGAGATCGACGAGCTGCGCCGCAGCGTCGACCGGCTCAAGCTCGAGGAGCTCGCGCTGAAGAAGGAGAAGGACGAGGCGAGCAAGCAACGGCTCGAGAAGCTCCGCTCCGACCTGGTGGAGAAGGGGATGGCGCTCAAGGAGCTGCAGGACCGCTGGGAGAAGGAGCGCGCGGTGCTCAACCGCATCGGCGAGCTCAAGGAGAAGCTCGATGCGGCCCGCATGCAGGCCGAGCGGGCCCAGCGCGAGGGCGACCTCGAGAAGGCCTCCCGGCTGCTCTACGGCGAGATTCCGGTGATCGAGCGGGAGCTCGCCGAGGCGGAGAAGTCCGAGGCCGGCACGCCGCTGATGGTCAACGACCAGGTGACGGCCGAGGACATCGCGGCCGTGATCGCCATGTGGACGGGCATCCCGGTCGGCCGGCTCATGCAGGGCGAGACCGAGAAGTTGCTCGGGCTGGAGGGAGAGCTCGGCAAGCGGCTCGTCGGCCAGAAGCGTGCCGTGCGTTCCGTCGCCGAGGCCGTGCGGCGTTCGCGGGCCGGCATCGCCGACGCGGACCGCCCCACCGGATCGTTCCTCTTCCTCGGCCCCACGGGCGTGGGCAAGACGGAGCTCGCCAAGGCACTCGCCGAGTTCCTCTTCGACAACGAGAAGTCGATGATCCGCATCGACATGAGCGAGTATGGCGAACGCCACTCTGTCGCCCGGCTGCTCGGTGCGCCTCCCGGCTACATCGGCTACGAGCAGGGCGGCCAGCTCACCGAGGCCATGCGGCGACGCCCGTACTCCGTCGTGCTGCTCGACGAGGTGGAGAAGGCGCACAGCGACGTCTTCGACGTGCTGCTTCAGGTGCTCGACGACGGCCGGCTCACGGAT
The DNA here is from genome assembly GCF_043726815.1 of Lacisediminihabitans sp. NCBI lineage: Bacteria > Bacillati > Actinomycetota > Actinomycetes > Micrococcales > Microbacteriaceae > Lacisediminihabitans > Lacisediminihabitans sp. The sequence continues at coordinate 19,582 of NZ_JAYSJZ010000080.1, read as the reverse complement.
GGCCAGGGCCGCACCGTGGACTTCCGCAACGTGATCCTCATCCTCACCTCCAACCTCGGCAGCCAGTATCTGGTCGACCAGACGCTGAGCCTCGAGGCCAAGGAGGACGCGGTCAACGCGATGGTGCGCCAGGCGTTCAAGCCGGAGTTCCTCAACCGGCTCGACGACATCGTGATCTTCTCGGCGCTGTCGAAGGACGACCTCGCCCAGATCGTGGAGCTCTACATCGACCGGCTGTCGAGGCGGCTGCAGGACCGTCGCCTCGAGCTCGCGGTGACCCCGGATGCCCGGGCCTGGCTCGCCGAACGCGGCTATGACCCGACCTACGGCGCCCGACCGCTTCGCCGGCTGATGCAGCACGAGATCGACGACAAACTCGCGACGGCGCTGCTCAGCGGGGAGATCCGCGACGGCAACACCGTGCTGGTCGACCTCGACTCCGATCACGACACCCTGAGCATCCGCAAGGCGGAGTAGGCCCCGCCTCCGTCTCCTTCCGAAATCCATGCATTCCTGACGACACGCCGGGTGTAGTTGCCCCACACGCCGGAGGTGGCTGAGGGTTGCATGGATTTCGGAAGGGGACGGGCGGCTCGAATAAACTCGAGTCATGCGCGCAACAGTGATTCACGGTGAACGGGATGTCCGACTCGAGGAGGTCGAGCAGCCGCGGCTGTCGACCGGTGGCGACGCGATCGTGCGCGTTGTCGCGTCCTGCGTCTGCGGCTCGGACCTCTGGCCGTACCGCGGCGTGACGCCCACGAACCATCCGCACCGCATCGGGCACGAGTTCGTCGGGATCGTGGACGAGGTGGGCCCGGATGTCGTCACGATCAGGCCGGGCGACTTCGTGATCGCGCCCTTCTACGACTGCGACATGACCTGCGTTAACTGCCTCAACGGCGTCAGCACCTCGTGCCTCAACGGCGGCTGGTGGGGCGCCGACGACCGCCTCGGCGGTTTCGCGGACGGCGGCCAGGGCGAGTTCGTGCGCGTGCCGCACGCCGACGGCTCCCTCGTGGCCACGCCGGGCCAGCCGGATGACTCACTCATCCCCGGCCTGTTGAGCCTCGCCGACGTGATGGGAACCGGGCACCACGCTGCCGTCTCGGCCGGGGTCACGGTCGGCAGCACCGTCGTGGTCGTGGGCGACGGCGCGGTCGGACTGTGCGCCGTGATCGCCGCGAAGCGACTCGGCGCCTCGCGGATCGTGTCGATGTCCCGGCATCCGCAGCGCCAGGCGCTCGCCCGCGAGTTCGGAGCCACGGATGTCGTGGAGGAGCGCGGGGACGAGGGCGTCGCCCGCATCAAGGCGATGTTCGACGGCGTCGGAGCGGACTGCGTGCTCGAGTGCGTCGGCACGAGCGAGTCGATGGACCAGGCCATCCGTTCCACCCGACCGGGCGGCACCGTCGGCTATGTCGGCGCCCCGGGCGGCGGCTCCGCGCTGCCGATCCGTCCCCTCTTCAACTCCAACATCGGGGTGAACGGCGGGGTCGCTCCCGTGCGCAACTACGTGCAGGAGCTGCTGCCCGAGGTGCTCGCAGGCGCGATCCAGCCCGGCCGGGTCTTCGACCTCGAGCTGCCTCTCGCCGAGGTCGCGGAGGCCTACGCGGCCATGGACGAGCGACGCGCGATCAAGGTGCTGCTGCGGCCGTAGCTCCTTCGCCTTACGCCGAGAGCTCCTCGGTGATGGCCGCGACGAACGCGTTCACGTCGTCCTCCGTCGTGTCGAAGGCGGTCATCCAGCGAACCTCGCCGGCCGCGCGGTCCCAGTCGTAGAAGCGGAATCGTTCGCGGATGCGGTCGGCCGCGTCGTTGGGCAGCGCCGCGAACACGGCGTTGGCCTGGGTCTCCTGGCTGAAGGAGAGCCCGCCGATGGCGCCGCTGGCGATCTCGGCCTCGAGGGAGCGCCGCAGGTGTGCCGCCATCGCGTTGGCGTGCCGCGCCGAATTGAGCCACAGGTTGTCGGTGAGCAGCGCGATGAGCTGCGCGGAGACGAAGCGCATCTTCGACGCGAGCTGCATGTTGAGCTTGCGCAGGTAGATCAGGCCGTCCGACGCTTCCGGATTGAGCGCGACGATCGCCTCGCCGTAGAGCACGCCGTTCTTGGTGCCGCCGAAGCTCAGGATGTCGACCCCGGCATCTGTCGTGAACTCGCGCAGCGGCACACCCAGGGCGGCCGCGGCGTTGGAGACGCGGGCGCCGTCCATGTGCAGCTTCATGCGGAGCGAGTGGGCATGGTCGGCGATGGCGCGCACCTCGTCCACGCTGTAGAGGGTGCCGAGCTCGGTGGTCTGCGTGATGCTCACGGCGAGAGGCTGTGGACGGTGCTCGTCGCCCCAGCCCCAGGCCTCGCGGTCGATGAGGTCGGGCGTGAGCTTGCCGTCCGGCGTCGGGATCGTGAGCAGCTTGAGGCCGCTGATACGCTCGGGCGCTCCGCCCTCGTCGGTGTGGATGTGGGCGGTGCTCGTGGCGACGACCGCGCCCCAGCGCGGCAGGATGCTGGTGAGAGCGGTGACGTTCGCCCCGGTGCCGTTGAACACCGGGAAGGTCTCGGCCTGGTCGCCGAAGTGCTGCCTCATCACGTCCTGCAGTCGGGCGGTGTAGACGTCTTCGCCGTAGGCGATCTGGTGGCCGCCATTGGCCTCCGCGATCGCCGCGATGACCTCGGGGTGAGCGCCGGCGTAGTTGTCTGAAGCGAAGCCGCGGTAGTTCTCGTCATGAAGTTTCACGAGACCAGTCTCTCGCGTTCGGAGGCTCTTCTGGGCCGCCGGGCGCGCGGACCGTCTGGGGTGGCCGTGCTCTGCAGACTCTGGTTGTGCAGGACGCGTTGTGCAGGATGTCTCGTCGACGGTTGTGCAGGACGGGCCGTCGCGGGGGTGTCCTGCAGAACGGGAGTGTGTGGGGTGACGGGGTGACGGGTTGGCGGGGCGGGGCTGTCCTGCAGAACGGGAGTGTGTGGGGTGACGGGTGTCGACGCGTATCGAAAACGGCTTGCCTTGCAAACTAAACCGGTATAGAGTCCTTCTAAACCGGTTAAGACACAGCCCGGCACTCAACGCGGAGGCCCCAATGACGATTCGACCGACGATCGCGGACGTGGCCCGCGAGGCCGGCGTGAGCAAGGGGCTCGTGTCTTTCGCCCTCAACGACCGGCCAGGGGTCGCCGCGGAGACCCGCGACCGCATCCTCTCCGTGGCCAACGCGCTCGGCTGGCGGCCGAGCGTGCGGGCACGGTCCCTGAGCACCGACCGGTCATTCGCCCTCGGCCTCGTGATCGCCCGGGATCCCGAGATCATCTCGAGCGACCCGTTCTTCCCCGCGTTCATCGCCGGCATCGAGGGCGCGCTCGCCCCCGCCGGCCAGGCCCTCGTCGTGAGCATGGTGTCGGACGAGGAGGCGGAGGTCGCGAGCTACCGGCAGCTCGCCGCCCATGACCGGGTCGACGGCGTGATCCTCACGGACCTGCGACGCAACGACCCCAGAATCGCCCTGCTCGAGGAGCTGCGACTCAAGGCCGTCACCCTTGGGCACCCGGATGTGGAGTCCAGCTTTCCCGCTGTGGCCGTGGATGACGGGCCCGGCATCCACTCCGCCGTCGAGCATCTCGCCGAACTCGGGCACCGGCGCATCGCGCACGTGGCCGGACCCTCGTCGATGCTGCACGGAGACCGTCGCAGCCAGTCCTTCACCAATGCCCTTCGCGCCCTCGGTCTCGCGAGCGACCTCGTGGTCGAGACCGACTTCAGCGCGGCGGGCGGCGCCGAGATGACCGCGGCGCTGCTCGACCTCGATGAGCCGCCGACCGCCATCGTCTTCGCAAACGACCTCATGGCTATTGCCGGCCTCGGGGTCGCCCAGCGGCGCGGTCTCCGCGTGCCGGACGACCTCTCCATCACCGGATTCGACGGCAGCGACATCGGCGCCTACCTCTACCCCTCGCTCACCACGGTGACCACCCCCGTGCTCGAGTGGGGGCGCGCCGCCGCCGAGCTGCTGCTCAAGTCGGTCATCGGCGACGACGACGTACACGACATCGACCTCCCGGCGGCCCAGCTGCTGGTGCGGATGTCCACCGCTCCGCCCAGGACCATCCGCTGACAGCCCCCCAGACCATCCCTTCCACCACCACAACAACACCGACGGCGGAGTCGCCGTCGGACTATTGAAAGGAAAGACTGTGCAGAGACGAACAGTCATCGGCGCGTCGGTACTTCTGACCGCCGCGCTCGCGCTCACCGCGTGCAGCGGGGGAGCGACGACAAGCTCCACGGCCAAGCATGGACCCATCACCATCTGGTACTCCAACAACGAGCAAGAGGTTGCCTGGGGCAAGCAGATGGTGGCGGCCTGGAACGCCACACACCCCAAGGAGCAGGTCAAGGGCCAGGAGATCCCGGCCGGCAAGAGCAGCGAGGAAGTGATCGGCGCCGCCATCGCCGCCGGAAACGCCCCCTGCCTCATCTACAACACGGCGCCCGCCGCGGTCGGCCAGTTCGAGAAGCAGGGCGGCCTCGTCGACCTGTCGAAGATCTCCGGCGGATCCGCCTACATCGAGGCGCGCAGCGGCAAGGTCGCCGAGCAGTACAAGAACACCGCCGGCGACTACTTCCAGATGCCCTGGAAGTCGAACCCCGTCGTGATCTTCTACAACAAGGACATGTTCACCAAGGCGGGCCTCGACCCCGAGAACCCGAAGCTCTCCACCTACGCCGACTTCATCGACACCTCGAAGAAGCTCGTGGCCGCCGGAGTCTCCAAGGTGGCCATCCAGCCCGCACCGACCAGCGAGTTCTTCCAGACCCAGTTCGACTTCTACCCGCTCTACGCCGCCGCGACCAACGGCAAGCAGATCGTGCAGGACAACAAGTCGACCTTCGCGAACCAGGCCGGCTACGACGTGGCTGACTTCTGGCAGACGATGTACAAGGACAAGCTGTCGAGCCCCGAGCAGTACACCGGGGACTCGTTCGCGGCCGGCAACTCGGCCATGGCCATCGTCGGCCCGTGGGCCGTGTCCGTCTACAAGGACGTGAACTGGGGATCGGTGCCCGTGCCCACCAAGGACGGCACGCCGGCCAACAAGACCTGGACCTTCAGCGACGCCAAGAACATCGGTCTCTACTCCGCCTGCAAGGCGCAGGGCACCGCGTGGGATGTACTCAAGTTCTCGACCAGCAAGGCGCAGGACCAGAAGCTCCTCGAGCTGACTGGTCAGATGCCGCTCCGCAAGGACCTGCAGACCACCTACGCGAGCTACTTCGAGAAGAACCCGACGTACAAGGCGTTCGGCGACCAGGCCTCCCGCACGGTGGAGGTGCCCCCGGGCCCGAACACCGTCGAGATGCTCCAGGCCTTCCGTGACGCCTGGACGAAGACCGTCGTCACCGGCAGCGGCGACGTGAAGAGCGCCCTGAAGGCCGCCGCTTCGAAGATCGACACGATCGCGAAGCAGAAGTAGTCATGACCTCCACCCTGACGCCTCCGGCGGTCTCACGACCGCCGGAGGGCGGCAAGCGCAAACGGCGCCGGCCGTTCCTCGGCAAGAATCCCCTCGGTCTGCTGTTCAGCGCGCCGTACCTGGTGTTCGTGATCCTGGTCTTCGCGTATCCGCTCGTCTATTCCGTGTGGATCTCGTTCCATGACTTCTTCTTCGCGGCCCCCGGGGCGCAGGTGGATCGTCCGTTCGTCGGCCTGGAGAACTACGTCACGGCGTTCACCGACCCGGCGGTCATCCGCTCGTTCGGCAATGTGGGGATCTTCCTGCTGATCAATGTGCCGCTGACGGTGGTGCTGTCGCTGCTGCTGGCCAGCGCGCTCAACAAGGTGACGCGCTTCCGGGCGTTCCTCCGGGTGAGTTTCTACGTGCCGTACCTCACGGCGAGCGTCGCGGTGGTGGCGGTCTGGCTCTTCCTCTTCAACGGCAACGGCATCGTCAACCAGGTACTCGGGCCGCTGGCCCCCAGTCCGTCGTGGCTGGTGAACGAACACTGGGCTATGCCGTCCATTGCGTTGTTCGTCACCTGGAAACAGCTTGGCTTCTACATCCTGCTCTACCTTGCGGCGCTCCAGGCGGTGCCGCAGGAGCTCTACGAATCGGCGTCCACCGACGGGGCGGGCGCCGTGCGCAGCTTCTTCTCGGTGACGGTGCCGGGCGTGCGACCGGCCACCGTGCTGGTGCTGCTCGTCTCCACCGTGACCGGGGCGAACCTGTTCACCGAGCCGTACCTCCTCACCGGAGGCGGCGGACCCAACGGGGCATCCGCCTCGCCGGTGCTGATCATGTACCAGGACGGTCTACAACAGGGCCACCCGGACACCGCGGCCGCCATCGGCGTCGTGCTGGTCATCGTGGTGCTGGGCATCGCCTGGCTGCAGAACCGCTTCGCGGGAGGGAATGACTGATGGCAAAGCAACTGTTCTCACACACTCGGATGTCGCGTCGCGCGTACATCCTTCGCGGCGTCGTTCTCGCCATCGGCGCCCTCGCCTTCCTCTTCCCCTTCTACTACATGGTGATCGGATCGCTGCAGGCGAAGCCCGACCCCTCGGTGGCGGGGGCGTTCCCCAACATCGCCAACATCACCGGCGAGAACTACGTGCAGATCAACGACCGGATCAACCTCTTCCAGGGGCTGCTCAACTCGGGTATCTTCACCGGCGGAGTGCTGATCGGGACCATGGTCTTCGGGCTGCTCGCCGGGTATGCCCTCGCCGTGCTGCAGTGGCGGGGTCGCGGGGTCACCTTCGCTCTCGCGCTGCTGGTGCAGGTCATCCCGTTCCAGCTGCTCATGATCCCGCTGTACGTGCTCATCGCGCGTGACTACGGCCTCGCCGACAACTACCTGGGCATGATCCTGCCGTTCTTCATCAACTCCACCGCGGTCGTGATCTTCCGGCAGTACTTCCTGCAGCTGCCGAAGGAGCTCTTCGAGGCCGCGCGGATCGACGGGGCGAGCGAACTCCGGCTGCTCTGGGGGATCGCGATTCCCCTGGTGCGCCCGGCCATCATCACCGTGGTGCTGCTGACCTTCATCGGTCCGTGGAACGAGTTCCTCTGGCCCTTCCTGGTGACCAAGGAGGCGAGCCTGCAGCCGCTCGCCGTCTCCCTGGCCAACTACATCTCCAACGTCGCAGCGTCGGCGTCCAATCCGTTCGGCGCCACCCTCGCGGGTGCCGTCGTCCTGGCGGCGCCCGTCGTCGTTCTGTTCATCGTGTTCCAGCGGTACTTCGTCTCGACCAATATCGGTTCGGGCGTGAAAGGTTGACCATGTCCCATCCCTTCCCCTATTCGCTCACCCGCGCCGGTGTGATCATGACGCCAGAAGAGGGCAATTCGCTCGAGGCCGAGGGGGTGCTCAACCCCGCGACCGGACACGGCCCGGACGGCAAGCTCTATCTTCTTCCGCGGCTGGTCGCCACCGGCAATGTGAGCCGCGTGGGCCTGGCCGCCGTGGTGATCGAGAATGGCGTGCCGGTCGGAGTCGAGCGCGAGGGCATCGTGCTCGCGCCGGATCGGGCCTGGGAGAACGGCGCGCACAACTCGGGCGTCGAAGACCCGCGGGTCACGTTCATCCTGCGGCTCGGCCTGCACGTGATGACCTACGTGGCGTTCGGCCCCCTCGGCCCGCGCACGGCCATCGCCACCTCCACCGACCTGCGTGAGTGGACCCGGCTCGGCCCGGCGCTCTTCGCCTACGACGACGCCCTCGACATCGACCTCAACATGTTCCACAACAAGGACACGGTCTTCTTCCCCGAGCCCGTCACGGCCCCGGATGGCGTGGAGAGCTTCGCGGTTCTGCACCGCCCGATGTGGGACCTGGGTGAGATCCGCTCGGGCGAGGGCCTGTGGAAGCCGGCCGGCGTCACCGACCAGCGCCAGAGTATCTGGATCAGCTTCGTTCCCGTCGCCGACGTGCTCGCCGACATCCGCTCGATCGTCAACTGGCGCGGGCACAGGCTCCTCGCCGCGCCAGAGGCCCCGTTCGAGGAGCTCAAGATCGGTGGCGGCCCGCCGCCCGTGCGCGTGGCCGAGGGATGGCTCGTGCTCTACCACGGAGTCACCGGCGTGATCGACAACGCGTTCTCGCAGCAGCAGAAGGTGAACTACGCGGCCGGCGGCATGATCCTCGACGCCGCGGACCCGACCAAGGTGATCGCGCGCACCACCGAGCCGCTGCTGTCCCCGGAGACCGACGACGAGCGCAGCGGGATCGTGCCGAACGTGGTCTTCCCGACCGCGATCGAGGAGATCGACGGGCAGCTCTTCGTGTTCTACGGCATGGCCGACTCCAAGATCGGTGTGGCCCGGATCGACCACGTGTAGCAGCCGACCGTGAGCGCCGTCCGCCGCAGTGGCCATGAGCCACGGCGGCGGACGGCCGCCCGGCCTCCCCGACCGAAAAACAAAGGACGGATTCAATGAAGAACCTGACAACCCGGCGCCTCATCGCCGTGCTCACCGCGATCGCCGTGACCGGAGGTCTCGCGCTCGGCTCGACTCCCGCGATCGCCGCCCCGCCACCGCTCACCAACCTCGCCCATCTCGACTTCCTGCTCGACACGGCGGCCCCGGCGGCCATCGACGGGCACACGACATACAGGCTCGCCGACCAGCCGAAGCTCACGATGCCGTGGACCTACGCCGATCCTCGTGACGGCGGCACGTTCGCCCGGGTGGGCGGCGGCCCGCTCGACCCAGCCACCGGGCACTGGGGTCAGGGCGCGTACAACGCCGACGACATCTCCCGCGCGGCGGTGGTGTACCTGCGCCACTGGAAGCAGACCGGCGCGACCTCGAGCAAGAACTCGGCGTACGAGCTTCTGCGGTCCCTCGCCTACCTGCAGACCTCGACCGGCCCCAACGCCGGCAACGTGGTGCTGTGGATGCAGCCGGACGGCACCCTCAACCCGAGCCCCACGCCGGTCGAGCTCCCCAACCCCTCCGACAGCGGCGACAGCTACTGGCTCGCCCGCAGCCTGTGGGCGTTCGGCGAGGGCTACGCGGACTTCGCCTCGAGCGACCCGGCCTTCGCGTCGTTCCTGCAGCAGCGCCTGCGACTCGGAGTGGCCGCCCTCGATCGCCAGGTTCTGAACAAGTTCGGCCAGTACGAGGTGGCCGACGGCGTGAAGGTGCCGGCCTGGCTCATCGCCGGCGGCGCCGACGCCTCCGCCGAGGCGGTGCTCGGGCTTTCCGCCTACTCGACGGCCGTGCCGCGCGACTCCGCCGCCCGATCCGCCCTGTCGAAGCTGTCGAAGGGCATCGCCGCGATGGGCTCCGGCGACACCCAGAGCTGGCCGTACGGCGCGATCCTTCCGTGGACGCAGTCCCGCAGCATGTGGCACGCGTGGTCGTCCCAGATGCCGGCGGCGCTCGCCCGGGCGTCCGTCGCGCTCGGTGACAAGGGCCTGCTGAAGCCCGCGATCGCCGACTCGGTGTCGTTCACCACCACCCTGCTCACCGCCGGCGGTCCGGACAACGGCTGGTTCCCGACCCCCGTCGACCACACCCAGATCGCCTATGGCGCGGATTCGCGACTGCAGTCCCTGCTCGCCGTGGCCGATGCCGCGCGACGGCCGGGCATCCGCGAGCTCGCCGGCATGATGGGCGCCTGGTTCTTCGGGGCCAACGCCTCGGGAAAGCCGGTCTATGACCCGGCCACCGGGGTGACCTTCGACGGCGTGCAGGCCGATGGCACTGTCAACCACGGGAGCGGGGCGGAGAGCACCATCCACGGACTGCTCTCGATGCTCGCCCTCGACGCCAACCCGGATGTCGCGGCCCGCGCGCAGGCGACTCCGGTGCGCTCCGGTCTGGACGGCCTCACCGTCGTTCAGGCGGAGGCGTCGCCCTCCACCACCGGCACTGTCGTGACTCCGGCCTCGGCCTGGACCGGGGAGTCGCAGTACGGCGGCGGAGCCTTCCTGCAGCTCGCGACCGGGCAGAAGGCGACGATCCAACTCGGCGCCTCGGCCGGGGCGCGGCTGCTCGAACCGGTCACCTTCGAGCCGAACCCGGGTTCGGCGACCTCGGCCTGGACGGCCGGCACCTCGACGCTGGGCACACTGCGGCACGCCGTGGGGGCGCAGGGCGTCACCGCCGTTCCCGGGGCCCTGCTGCCGCAGACGCTGCAGCGCTCGATGCCGTCCGGCGGCGACTCCGTCTCGGTGACTGCCTCGCGCGGCACCGTGCAGCTCGACGCCGTGATCGTTCGGCCGCTCGTGTCGCGCCTCACGCTCACCGGGCCGAACGGCTTCACGGAGCTGGTGAACTCGGCATCGACCGATGTGCAGACAACCACGGTGGGCACGGCCGGCCAGCGCGCCACTCTGCGCAGCTACGACGCCTCGGGCGTTCTCGTCGAACAGCGCACCATCACTGGGGTCGCGAGTGTCGTGCTTCGTCCGGGCGGCTTCGCGGTGGCCAGCCGCTGAATGCAGAACGGTGCGCCGGAGCGATCCGGCGCACCGTCTGGTCCGCGTTCGGCGGCCGACTCAGCCGGTGATGCCCGCCGTCGACTCGATCACGTCGGTCATCTTCTTGGAGAGGGCCTCGTAGAACATCGAGAGCGGGAACTCGTCATCCAGCACCGCATCGGTGAACCCCTTCGGCGGGCCGTCGAGCGGCAGGTCCCGCTTCGCCCAGGCGGACGCCGGATGCGGCGTGAGCGTCGAGGCGACCAGGTCGTAGGCGGCGAGCCAGTGCGCCGTCTTCGGTCGGTCGATCGAGTGCCAGTAGAGGTCGTCGATCTCGCGTCCGAGCGCGATCACCACCTCGGGAACCTCGTCCCAGTCGATGGTGAGACGGGTGTCTGTCCAGTGCAGCACGTGGTGTTGGTGCAGCCAGGCGAAGAGCAGCTGGCCGCCGAGCCCGTCGTAGTTGCGCACCCGGCTGCCGCTGATCGCGAAGCGGAAGATGCGGTCGAAGAGCACCGCGTACTGCACGAGTTTGGCGTGCTCGAGAATCTGCCGCTGCGCCGGGGTGGCCTCCGCCAGTCCGTCGAGCGCCTTCTCCAGCCGCACCGCCTCGCGGTAGGCGGTCAGGTCGCAGCGCAGCTCCTCGAGTGAATAGAGGAAGAACGGCATGCGCTGCTTGATCATGAACGGGTCGAATGGCAGGTCGCCGCGCATGTGCGTGCGGTCGTGGATGAGGTCCCACATCACGAAGGTCTCCTCCGTGAGGTGCTGGTCGTCCAGCAGCCGCGCCGCGTCGGCCGGCAGTTCGAGCTTGGTGATCTCGGCGGCGGCCCGCACCACCCGGCGGAACCGCGCGGCCTCCCGATCGGCGAAGATCGCGCCCCAGGTGAACGTGGGCACGGTGCGCATCGCCACCGTCTCGGGGAACAGCACCGCCGAGTTGGTGTCGTAGCCCGGGGTGAAGTCGAGAAAACGGATCGGCACGAACAGCTTGTTCGAGTAGTCGCCCGCCTCGAGCTCGGCCACGAATTCCGGCCAGATCACCTCGATCAGCACCGCCTCCACGAGCCGCTCCGTGCTCCCGTTCTGGGTGTACATCGGGAACACGACGAGGTGCCGCAGGCCGTCGACCCGGTACTTCTGCGGCTGGAAGGCCTCGAGCGAGTCCAGGAAGTCCGGCACCCCGAATCCGCCGTCGACCCAGCGGGCGAAGTCCTCGGCGAGCGCCAGATGGTAGTCCGTGTCGTGCGGGAAGGCGTCGGAGAGGGAGCGGATGTCGCGGGTGATCGTGGCGACGAGTTCGCGGGCCCGCGCGTGGTCGGCCTCGTTCGGTAGGCTGCCATCCTTCACCTGGAAGGTGCGGAACTCCTCGACGGCCGACTTGAGCGACAGCCAGGCCGGAGCCGAGAGGAGGTCCTCCACCACCTCGGGTTCTCCAACGATCGCGTTCTGCGTCGTGACGTGTGACATGGGTAACCTCCGTTCCGGCATCGGCGGGCGCAACGAATCGGCGCCTCATCCCCAGCCTAACGACGCTTGCGCGCCGTTTGGTTGTGGTGGACGCGGGGAAGCTGCGTCTACCGCGATTCCCGCGCCACAGTCCGGCCAACTACCAACTGCCGCCTGCTCAGAGCCCCTTCTCGGCGAGCCAGGTCAGCAGCACGCCCTCGAACTCGTCCCGCTGCTCGACGCTCGGAAGGTGCGCAGAATGGGGGAACCGACGTCCCTGCGCGTGAGGGATCGTGGTCAGCAGGTAGGCGTACTGGATGAGCACGATCGAGAGGTCGTGGTCGCCCACCGTCACGAGCGTGGGCACGTCGATGTCCACGAGCCGGTCGTAGGCGGGAGGGTCGAGCGGTGTGGGGGTGGCGCCCTCGCCGCGGTGGGCGGCGTTCGCGCGGTTGAGAGAATAGGCCTCGGCGACGAAGGCCGGGTCGAGGTCGGCCTCGTCCCTGGTGGGGCCGATCGACCAGAGTCTCACCTCGAGGTCTTGAAGCACGCCCCAGTCTTCGGCCGCGAATGCCGCATCCAGCTCGTCGAACATGGCGTCTTCGGCCTCCGTGAGCTCGGTCTCGGGGAACCCGCTCGGGCCCGATCCGATCGTGACGAGGCCGGCAACGCGCTCCGGGTGCTCCACGGCCAGGTCGATCCCGATGCGACCGCCGCGCGAGCATCCGATCACCGTGGCCCGGGCGATGCCGAGGTGGTCGAGCAGGTCGATGGCGTCGTCCCGGTCGGAGAACGCCACATCCTCCGTCGTCGTCGCGCCGTAACCGCGTGCGTCGTAGCGGATCACGAAGTGGTTCGCGGCGAGCGCCGGCACTATCGCGTCCCACATGCGGAGGGTGGCGACACCGGCATGGATGAGCAGGAGCGCGGGCGACGAAACGTGGCCCTCGGTCTCGTAGTAGAGGCTCGCTCCCGGCAGTTCGAGATCAGGCATGGTTCGAGCGTAGGCGCTCACGATGCTTTTGACACCGGGCGCCCGAAAACCACCCGTTAAACACGTCAGCGGACCGGCCTGATTCGGGTTGGGCCGGTCCGCTGAATCGCCCGGGTAAGAGGCGACAGAGCGCGCGTCGGCACGGTCCGCCCGGTGATTAAACCGTCGGGTTGGCGTCTCGTACCGTTCGTGCTTGCACTTTCGTGCAGTGACTACAAGCTAGCAGTATATTGGTCCTCCTTATAGGGGACACGCGACCCCCGTTCGGGTGTCACTTCGGCGTGTCGTCCCAATCGGTCGGAACTCGGATGGTGCCGAGCATGCGGAGGGCGCCCAGGGCCGCCGCCCTGTCGTGATCGCGAGCCGCCGCCACCAGCAGGGCCTGCGACTCGCTGAGGGCACGAAAGTCGATCTGGTCGGGGAGGTGCAGGCTGCCGAGGCGCACGACGTGCACCACCGACTGGATGCCGCGCCGGAGCACGGGATTCCGCGAGAGCTCGACGAGGTGGTTGAAGAACTCCGCATTCGCGGTGGCGATCCGCTGCATGTCGCCGGTGGTCAGCAGCGAGACGAAGTTCTCGTGGTCGGCCCTCATCGCCGCAACGACCTCGGGCGACACCGTGGGAATCACCTCGGTGATGACGGCCGCGTAGAGGGCCAGCCAGACCACCATGGCGTTCGCGGTCTGTTCGGGGCTCACCACCGCGATGCGGGTGAACCGGCTTGCCGAGGCCTCGATGATCCCGATCTCGCGCAGCCTCTGTAGCGCCTCGCGAACCGGGGTGCGGGAAACGCCGAGGCGTTCGGCGAGCTCGGAGTCGCTGATCCGCTCGCCGGGCTGGAGGCGGCCGTTGTGCACGGCGTCGAGGATCTGGTTGAACACCAGGCTGACCACCGTGCTGCCGATGAAAGTGCCATCAACGGAACCCGGCGTCTCGGTCTGGTCGACTCGTGCCTCGCTCACAACGGTGATTTTAGAAGATCATCGGGCGATCATCATCGTCCTGGGTCGGCAGGTCGAGGTCCACGACCACGGGAACGTGGTCGCTCGGGGCGTCTCCCTTTCGCTCGGCGCGGTGGATGCTCGCGCCGGTCACGAGCTCGGCGAACGGCCTGGAGCCGAGGATGAAGTCGATTCGCATGCCCTCATTGCGGGGGAATCGAAGCTGCTGGTAGTCCCAGAAGGTGAATCCCTCCGGCACCCGCTCGCGCACGACATCCTGGAGCCCGAGCGCCTCGAACTGTGCGAACGCGGCGCGCTCCGGCGCGGAGGTGTGGGTGTTGTTCGCGAAGTCCCAGGTGGGCCAGACGTCGGTGTCGAGGGGGGCGATGTTCCAGTCGCCCATGAGGGCGAGCGGCTGCTCCGGATTCGCGGCGAGCCACTGGCGAGTGTCCTGAGCGAGCCTGTCCAGCCAGTCGATCTTGTAGGCGAGGTGCGGGTCGTCGAGGCTCCGTCCGTTCGGCACGTAGAGGCTCCAGAGCCGAACGCTGTCGACAGTGACGGCCATCGCCCGCGCCTCGAGCGGCAGGTCGCCGTCGATCTCGGTCTTGCTGAACCCCGGGGCGGAGGGGAACCCGCGCTCCACGTCGTCCATCGGTAGACGGCTGGCGAAGGCCACGCCGTTCCACTGGTTGAGGCCGTGCAGTTCAACCTCGTACCCCGCCTCCTCGAAGGCGTCGAAGGGGAACTGGCTCTCCTTGCACTTGATCTCCTGCATCGCCAGCACGTCCACGTCTTCGCGACCGAGCCAGTCCACGACCCGGCCGACCCGGGTCCGAATCGAGTTCACATTCCAGGTTGCTACGCGCATGTCGTCCACGCTAGTTGGTTTGCGGCGTCTCTCCGCATCCCAACCCCGCCTGGGCTCGGGCTGCCGCGCCGCGCCCGGCCGCCGCATCCCGCCGGCACGCCCTGCTCGGCCGCCGCATCCCGCGGCCGTGCTGAGGTGCCCGGTTTTGTCGCCTCTCTGGCGCTGACGCGACAATTCTGGGCACCTCGAGGGCGTTCGCGGGGGCGCGCGACGCGGCGCGAGCGCCCATCCGCCCTGCAGCCATCCACCCCCGCCCCCGCGCCCGGCTGACGCATCGGGTCGCCGCGCCGTATCCCGCCGCCCGGCGGCGTCGCCGCGCTGAGGTGCCCGGTTTTGTCGCTGCTCTGGCGTTGAAGCGACAATTCCGGGCACCTCGAGAGTGTTGGCGGGCGCACGCGGCGGGGTGGATGCGCGCATCCGCGTTCGATCGCGCGGCGACGCCCTCGGTTTCGGTGCGGCACCCGCTGCCCTAAAGTTGGGTGCGTGACTGACGCACGCCAGAAGCTCATCGACCACATCTCGGCGGATGCCGTGTTCCACGGGGACTTCACGCTCACGAGCGGTAAGAAGGCCACCTACTACGTGGACCTGCGGCGGGTGAGCCTCGACCACCGGGTAGCGCCGCTGATCGGGCAGGTGATGCTCGACCTCATCGCCGACGTCGCCGACGTGAGCGCGGTCGGTGGGATGACGATGGGCGCCGACCCGGTCGCCGCCGCGATCCTGCACCAGGGTGCCGCCCGCGGACTCGCCTATGACGCCTTCGTCGTGCGCAAGGAGCCGAAGGACCATGGACGCGGTCGCCAGGTCGAGGGACCGGATCTGGCCGGCAAGCGTGTGATTGTGCTCGAGGACACCTCGACGACCGGCGGATCGCCTCTCGCCGCCATCGAGGCGCTCAAGAAGGTGGGGGCCGAGATCGCCGCCGTCGCCGTCGTGGTCGACCGGGACACGGGAGCACGCGAGATCATCGAGGCCGCCGGATATCCGTACCTCGCGGCGATCGGGCTCGCCGACCTCGGACTATCGAAGTGACATGAGCGACGAACCCACTGGCGAGGACGCCAATGACGACCCGCTCGACTGGTTCTCCGACAAGCTGAACAAGGCGCCAGAAAAGAAGCAGCCGGAAAAGAAGCAGCCAGAAAAGAGGCAGCCGGACGACACGGGCGGCTCGTCGCTGAGCGCGCCCGGGTTTGGTGCGGTCGAGTCCGACTCGGCCGCTCCCGCCGGCGGATTCCGCTGGGGGCTCACTCCGACGGTCGGCGAGACTCCGTCCGCCGCCGCCGAGCCGGTGCCTCCCGTGCCGTCGGTTGCTCCCGCTCCCGCGGCTCCTCCGCCTGAGCCGCTGCCGCCGCCCGTCATGCCGCCGCCCGTCGAGCCGCGCCCCGCGCCGTCCCCCTTCCCGCCCGCACCGACAACTCCCGCCCCTGAGATCCCGCCCGTTCCGGCGACGCCGCCCGTGCCCCAGACCCCCGTCTTTCCCGGGACGCCGGTCTTCCCTGAGACGCCGTCCGTTCCGGCGACTCCGCCGTTTCCTGGGACGCCGGTCTTCCCTGGGACGCCGGTCTTCCCTGAGACGCCGGTCTTGCCCGAGACCCCGCCCACTCCAGCGAAGCCGGCGCCCTGGCCCTCGCCCGAGTTCCGGCCGAGCCCCGCCGACTCCGGATACCCCGCTCCCGACGCCGTGGCCCCCCTCGCCGATCCCCCGGCAATCGATGCCGCCCTCGGCGGTGCCCCGCACTCGCACGGCGAGCCGCCCACGGTCGTGCTGCCCTGGGAGACGACTACTCCGGAGCTGCCGGCCACCGAGCAGCCGCCCGAACGTATCGGTGCGAGCGAGTCAACGGATGGCGAGCAAGCAGACGACTCGGGAATCGACGCCCTCTTCGGCCAGGACCAGTTCAAGGAATACGAGGACGAGTCCCTCATCCCGACACTGCCCTTCGGCACCCCGTGGTCGGCCAAGTCGCCCGACGCGGAGGATGTGGCGGCCGAGGAGCCGCCAGCGCTGATCGAGCCGGCGCCCACCGTGGCGAGCCCGTTCGTACCCGGGGCGATCTTCGGTGCTGGCGCCGCGGCGCTCGGCGCCGACGTTGCGTCGGAAACCGAGGCGATGCTCCTCCCCGGCCAGCCCGGCGTCCCCGCGACCGGGCTTCCCCCGTCGAGCGCACCAGCCGCCTCCGCCTTCGGCGCGTATTCGACGCCCGCCTATTCGACGCCCGCCGCTCCGACGGTCGCCGCTCCGACCATCCCGTCCGACTCGACCATCGCCGCCCCGGCCAGGCCGCGCCGCGCGGCCGGAGAGCCGATCTCGCGCAATCAGCGGGTCCTCCTCTGGTGCGCCGGCGGCGCCGTCGCGCTGCTCGCCCTGGTGCTGCTGTTCGTGGTCGGCACCAAGCTCCCCGGCCTGGTCGGCAATACACCGGTGGTCGCCGTCTCGACGAGTCCGACGCCCGCGCCGACTCCCACGCCGACGCCCACGGTGGCGGCCGGGCCAGCGGCAGTCGGCGAGCACAAGTGGGACCAGCTTCGCGGTGGGGAGTGCCTCGACCCGTTCACGTCGCCCTGGGCGGAGAAGTTCACGGTCGTCGACTGTGCCGCTCCGCATCCGGCCCAGATGGTGCGTCGGGGTACCTTCCCGGCGACGGCCGCCCCCGCGGCCTCGGCCAGCCCGGCGCCGAAACCCACCGGTGCTGCGGTGTCCGACTACCCGGGGGCCGAGGCGCTGAAGTCGCAGATCAATCTGCTGTGCACCGCCGCCGGAGTGATCAACCTGTCGGTGGCTGGCGCCTTCAGCGACATCCAGATCCAGGCGTCCTATGCCGCCAATGAGAAGGAGTGGGCGGGCGGCCAGCACGACTACTTCTGTTTCGTCAACCGGTCGTCGGGCGAACCGCTCACCGGGAGCCTGGCCGGCGGGTAGCCTCGGCGCCGCGCCATCCGCCCTCAGTCGATGTCGACCTCGATCGGCTCTGGCTCGAGCAGATCGGCGACGCCGCCCAGGATCTCGTCCGGCCGGAACGGGTAGCGCTCGATCTCGGCCTGGTCGCTGATGCCCGTGAGCACCAGGATCGTGTGCAGTCCGGCCTCGATTCCGGCGACGATGTCGGTGTCCATGCGGTCGCCGATCATCCCCGTGTTCTCGGAGTGCGCGCCGATCTTGTTCATCGCCGAGCGGAACATCATGGGGTTGGGCTTGCCCACCACGTACGGCTCCTTGCCGGTGGCCTTCGTGATGAGGGCCGCGATGGCTCCGGTCGCCGGCATCGGGCCGTCGGCGCTGGGGCCGGTCGCATCCGGGTTGGTCACGATGAAGCGGGCCCCGTTCACGATGAGACGGATGGCCTTGGTGATCGCGTCGAACGAGTAGTTGCGGGTCTCGCCCACCACCACGTAGTCGGGGTCGCTCTCCGTCATCACGAAGCCGGCCTCGTGCAGGGCCGTGGTGATTCCGGCCTCACCGATGACGAAGGCGGAGCCGCCCGGCATCTGCGACTTAAGAAAGTCGGCGGTCGCGAGGGCGGACGTCCAGAGGAACTCCTCCGGCACATCCAGCCCGGACGCCTTCAGGCGCGCGCTGAGGTCCCGGGGGGTGAAGATCGAATTGTTGGTGAGAACGAGGAAGGGTTTGCCCTGGTCGCGCCACTGCTGCAGGAGTGCCGCCGCGCCGGGCAGGGGGTGATTTTCGTGCACGAGCACGCCGTCCATGTCGGTCAGCCAGCACTCGATTTCGCCGCGATTGCTCATGGGGACATGGTAGCGGGCGCAGATTTCGAACTCATTGCCTCCGCTACGCTGGAGGAGTTGCGGGGGTGGAGCGGTGTCGGGAGTACTGATCGGCTTCGCGATCATCGCGTCCATCATCTTTGTCGGATACCTGGTCGGCCGGCTCGGGATCCTCGGGCCTCACGCCGGTTTCGTGCTTAATCGGGTCGTCTTCTTCGTGCTTTCGCCGTGCCTGCTGTTCACGGTGCTCGAGAGGGCGCAGGTGTCCGAGCTCTTCTCCTCGCTCATGCTCGTGTCGCTGATTGCGGCCGTGGTCTGCTTCGCGGCCTATTCCGCGGTCGCCCGGCTGATCTGGCGCCGCAGTGCAGCGGATGTCGTGATCGGTTCTCTCGCCTCCGGTTACGTCAACGCCAACAACATCGGCATCCCGGTGGCGGTGTACGTGCTCGGAAGCGCCGCATACTCCGCCCCGGTCGTGCTGCTGCAGCTTCTCGTGTTCACGCCGATCGCGCTCACGATCCTCGACATCCAGACCACGGGCAAGGCGTCGGTGCGCAGCGTCGTGCTGAAGCCGCTCACCAATCCGTTGATCATCGGATCGGCGCTTGGGCTGCTGCTCGCCGTGACCCGGGTGCACCTGCCGGCGCCGGTGCTTCAGCCGTTCGTGCTGCTCGGCGGTGCCGCGGTGCCCGTGGTGCTTCTCGCCTTCGGCATGTCGCTGCACGGCCAGAAGCTGTTACAGGCGGGGAGCAATCGGCGGGATGTGCTGCTCGCGAGCGCGCTCAAGCTCGCCGTGATGCCCGTGGTCGCCTGGGCCGTCGGCCACTTCCTCTTCGGTCTCGTCGGCCAGAAACTCTTCGTCGTCGTCGCCCTTGCAGCGCTGCCGGCGGCGCAGAACGTGTTCAACTACGCCCAGCGCTACGGCAGGGGCGAGATCCTCGCCCGGGACTCGGTGTTCATCACGACCGTCGGATCGATCCCGGTGCTGGTGATCGTGGCGGCGCTGCTCGGGCACTGATCGGCGTCCACCCCTCCCATGCGCGCCGATCCGCTCCCACCCGCCCCCATCCCGCCCACCCGCCCCGACCCGCGCCGATCCCGCCAACTCAACCGTCAGTAACTGCTCGCTGGGCGGCGCCAGCGAGCAGTTAGTGACGGCCGAGTGCAATTGAGCAGG